>JAIRVN010000069.1 GCA_031253875.1 Deltaproteobacteria bacterium
TCCTTTGGCGTTTGCGGTTGCGTTCTTCACAACGGCAATTGCAAACCCTGTTCCAATCACGCGCAGCGGGTCAGACACGCCGAACAAGGAAGCAGCAAGCACGCAGGGGCGTCAAAGATCGGACAGCCCCGGCAGGAGTGAGATTCCATACCGGGGCCTGAAACTTGTCATAGCCTAAGCGCTGATACAGGAGGATGCCCTGGGGCCGCGAGCCGTTTACCCCTTTCCGCTGAAAAGGCCGCCTGTATCCCGCAGGATAAGGTTGAGCAGCAAACTTTCCGTGCTCACCGGCGCGGGCGTCTTGATCCGGTGTGCGGCGGCTTCCTCAAGGATTTTGGCCTGGCTTTGCAGGGACGTCGCCTGGCCTTGCAGGCTGCCGGCCCGCCCGGCATACAGATCCGCCAGAGTTTGCGCCGAGCTTTGCAGGCTGGAAAGACCTGTCTGCACAGCCGGATTGCCGTATAGCCCCACCTTGGTGACGACATCGGCAAAATCCGCGCTCATGTCGCTGAAGGTCAGGGGAAAGCCGCTCTCACCGGCCTGGATGTGTACGGAGGCCGCCACCGGACCGCTCGCTCCCCACATCACGGAGAGCCGCTCGTCGCCGCCCCAGGCGCTGCCGTTCAGCAGAGGCATGCCATTGTATGTGGTGTTTTGTATGATGTTGTCGATGTTGTCGCTGATGGCTTTGTAGCGCGGCTGATACTGCTCATAAAGAGCATCGTAGGCCGGATTGCCCGGGCTTAAGCCTTGCGTTTGCACGGCGGCAAGAAAAGCGCCTGTCAAAGTTGAGGCTTCGTTAAGCTGGCCCGCGATGTTCCCGGCTGCGGTCGCAGCCATGTTCATCATGGCCTGCGCCTCGGAAACGTTGGAGGATGCCTGGCGCAGCATGGCCGCATCCCCGCGCAGGCTTCCGCCCAGCGCCACGCCCAAAAGGTCGGCGCCGCCCGTTTTTCGAATAAGCCCGTTCACGCTGGAACGCATTGCTTCCGTCCAGACCTTGTTCATGAGGGCACTGGAAAACCAGGAACTGGAAAAGATATCCTGCACGGAAAGCTGCAGGGCCATATTCAACAGATTGCTGTTCATGGGCGATGCTCCACATCCTGCTCTATCGGCAGAAAATATGGAAACAATAGGTAAACCGGGATTTGTCTTTTTACGCGCTTTGCGCTAGCCTGCGAAACGGATGAGAGAACTTTCGGCCCCGAGTGATGTAACCGGCCTGTGGCCATGAGGGTGTTGCATGTACCGCAATGTGAAAAATGTTCCGTATTATATCTTCGGCAAGGGTTCCTTGGCGCAGCTTGACGATCTGTTGCGCGAGCGGCGCCATGAGGAAGGCGAAGGGGTGGTTTTTTTCATCGACCACTTTTTCTACGGCAAGGATCTGGTCGCCAGCCTGCCCGTGGAGCAGGGCGACCGGGTTATTTATGTGGATGCGACGCATGAGCCCACCACCGACTACATGGATGTGCTGGCGGCAAAAGTGCGGGAAGCAAACTCTTCTCCGCTCAGTTGCATGGTGGCCCTTGGCGGCGGTTCGGTCATGGATGCCTGCAAGGCCGTGGCGAATCTCATGACCAATCCCGGTCTGGCGGAGGATTACCAGGGCTGGGAACTGGTGAAGAATCCCCCGGTATACAAGATAGCCGTGCCCACGCTTGCCGGCACGGGGTCGGAATGTTCCCGCACCTGCGTGCTCAGCAATGTGAAAAAACGCCTCAAGCTGGGCATGAACAGCGACTACACCGTGTTCGATCAGGTCATCATGGATCCGGAACTCACCCGCAGCGTGCCGCGCGACCAGTTTTTCTACACCGGCATGGATACCTACATGCATTGCTTTGAGACCCTCACCGGATCGTACCGCAACCGCATTGTGGATGCCCTGGCCGAAAAGGCCGTAGCCATGTGCGAGGATATTTTCCTCTCTGACGACATGATGGACGAGGTGAACCTGGAAAAGATGATGATCGCCTCCTATCTGGGCGGTATGGCGACAGGCTATGTGGGCGTGGTGCACCCGTTTTCCGCGGGTCTTTCCGTTGCCCTGCACATGCGCCACGGCATAGCCAACTGTTACGCCCTGACCGTGCTGGAAGACATTTATCCCGAACAGCACGCCCAATTCATGCGTATGCTGGAACGCCAGCAGGTGCATCTGCCCGGGGGCATCTGCCGGCGCCTGAGCGCAGAGGACTACGACATTCTGTATGAGGGCGCCATTGTGCACGAGAATTCGCTTTCCAACCGCCTCGGCCCGGATTTCAAGCAGATCCTGTCCAAACAGAATGTGATCGAACGCTTCAAAAGGATGTAGCGCCATGGACATCAAGGTCAATTTCAGCGGCCGCGCCTTGAAATATACCGAGGCGGAAATCGCTGTTGTGGTGGATGCCATGCGGAACGGGGAAACGCTGACCCAGGGACGGCATCTGCAGGACTTTCAGAAAAAGTTCGCGGCGTACCAGGGCTTGCCTGAAGGCTGCTGCTTCGCGGTCATGAACGGCGTGTCCGCCCTGGAGCTTTCCGCCCAGTTGTGCATGTTCAAGCCGGGCGACGAGGTCATCGTGCCGTCCCATACCTTCACCGCTTCGGCGTATCCCTATGCCAAAAAGGGCGCGAAGCTGGCCTGGGCCGACATTGACCTTGCGACCCGCGTGGTCACTGCGGACACGATCAGGGCCGTGCTCACGCCCAAAACGCGCGCCGTAGTGGTTGTTCATCTGTACGGCTACGTGGCGGACATGCCCGCCATCATGGAACTGGCCCGTTCGCGCGGCATTCTTGTCATTGAGGACGCGGCCCAGTCCATAGGCGCGGATGTCGGCGGCGTGCGCTCCGGTTCTTTCGGCGACATGGCCATTTTTTCCTTCCATTCGCACAAGAATCTGACCACCCTGGGCGAAGGCGGCATGCTCGTCGTGCGCGATGAAAAGCTCGCCAAGCTTGTGCCCATGCTGCGCCACAACGGCCATTGCGCCTATCCGGGCGAGCGCCCGGATTACTGGATTCCCGCCATGGGCAATGTGGATATGCCCATGCTCGACGGGCAGATGGTATGGCCCAACAACTATTGCATCGGTGAAATAGAATGCGCTCTCGGCGTCGTGATGCTGGATCGCACAGACCGCATCAACGCGGAAAAACGCGTGCAGGCGTTGCGCTTCATTGACGCCCTGGCCGGCTATCCGGAGCTTGAATTTCACCGCGTGGACACGACCCGGCACAATTACCACCTCCTGGCCGCGCGCATGACGAGCGGCGGGCGTGACGCCTTTATCCGCGCCATGTACGCCAAGCACGGCGTAAAATGTGTTGTTCAGTACATGCCGCTCAACCGCTACGACTTGTATGTGAAACTCGGTCTGGGGCAGGCTCATTGCGCCAATGCCGACGCCTTCTACGACAACATGGTTTCCTTCCCCTTCCAGCATTGGCTGACGGAGGAAGAGTTCGATCACATGCTGGCCGCGACCAAAGCCGTGCTGGACGAGTTGCGGCAGGGTTGATAGCGCCCCAGTTTGCCGTAATACTCCGTCAGGCTTCGTTTTTTGTTCTGGTCATGGACGAGAAGAGTCCACTCCCGTCGCAAAAA
>JAIRVN010000117.1 GCA_031253875.1 Deltaproteobacteria bacterium
AAGAGCACAGAAAGTCCGCAACCTATTACGCGCTTACGGCACTCGGGATTCCGGCTTTTTGCATTGAAACCTCGCACGACCTCCCGAATCTGGAAGCAAAAGTGTATCAACATAATCTGGTTGTTAATGCTTTTCTGAACCTTTTTGGCGTTGAATTCGAACAGCCTGGCCTGACTCTTGGCACGCCCATCCTCAGTTATCTGATCGTTTCAGTAAACAAAAAGCTGCCTCTCGCGATTCCCAACGGTCAGACGCTGCTGGTCGCCCCCGGCGCAGACGTTGAAATTGTGGATGTCAGAGCTAATTATGAGCGTGGCATTGTAATCGCCGTTCACGGGCTTGATGCTTTTAATCCTCTGCGTACGCCGTTTACCTTCAATCAGAAGACCACTGTTACAGTACGCAAGGATATGTTCTTCATGGGGCACATCACCATTGCCCCACTGCCGCAGGGAGAGTCCTTTCCAAGGATTGTAGGCGACTCCCGGATAGTGCCTCTGTACGAGCCGATCTCTGTAAGCCTGCCGTCCGGTGTACCGCCAAAAACACTCATGGCCGGCGCCTCGCCAACGCCTGAATCCGGGCGGCAAACGGCAAAGATGCCGGACTCCCCGCCCAAAGCAGCCTCGAATGCGGTTCACGCGCCTGCCGCCATAACGGGATTCCTGCTGGAGGTAGACGGACATGTCGTGGAAGTAAAACCGAAAACTACGCTCTCCATAGCCGCTGGTTCCATGATCAAGCTGATTGACTTTGTAACGGACGGCGTCTCGTTGCCTGAAAGTGTGGTCATGAATCTGGTGGGTTTTGTGCCCAAAGACATACAGCGCAATACCGGCGACGATAGAGGCTTCGTTGTGAACACCGCCAAAGATTTGCAGACGGCCTATTCCGTGAAAGGCAAAAGTGGCGTATATGCCGTTCAGGCGGAACAGGGACGGGAAGTGCTGACAAGCTGTTTCCTGCAATTCGTTCAACCAAAGCTCGCCTCCGTCACTCTTCGCTTCAAAGGGAACACAAAAACCGTCGGAGCAGGCAAACGCATCGACATCCCTGCCGGCGCCACGGTGGAAATTTTGGAGGTGTCATTAGCGGAGGGCGTCACGGCAAGCAATCTGCGCTTGACCCTGGGAGGCCATGCAGTTGCCCGGGCCCTGCCGCAGGCTTGCATCATGCGCGATATCGCGTTGAATTTGGCGGTATTTAACGGCGATGTCCTTGCCGGAAAAGTCACCTGGGCGCCGTAGCCGATACACCGAGATCTTTGGTACTAAAAAACGCATATGGCAGAGACTACTTCGGAAACAGCATCCCTCTCCACTCCAACACCGCCTGCGCCCATATTGCGTTGGGTGGTCGCCGTCGCTTTTTTCATGCAGATGCTTGACGGCACCATCTTGAACACGGCTCTGCCGGCGATGGCGACCGACCTGGATGTCAGTCCGCTGCGCATGCAGTCGGCGGTTATCGCCTATATGCTGACCACGGCCTTGCTTATTCCAGTCTCAGGCTGGCTCGCTGAACGTTTCGGCATTCGCCGCGTGTTTTCCCTGGCCCTGCTCCTGTTCAGCCTTGGCTCACTTTTGTGTGCGGCCTCGCCCAGCCTGGACATCCTTGTGCTTTCCCGTGTTGTGCAGGGCATTGGCGGCGCGCTGATGGTGCCGGTGGGCAGACTTGCAATCATCAAGGCGCATTCACGCAAGGAACTGGTGCAGGTTTTGAGTTTTATCACCATTCCCGCGCTCATCGGACCACTGATTGGCCCCACCGCGGGCGGCTTCCTGGTGCAGTATGCTTCCTGGCACTGGATATTCCTGATGAACCTGCCTATGGGCGTTCTCGGCATCTGGCTGACTTTCCGGCACATGCCGGACTTTATCTCTTCGGATCGCGAAAAATTTGACGGTTTGGGCTTTTTGCTCTTCGGCTCTTCCATGGTGCTGATCACCTTTGCCATGGAAGGACTGGGAGAATTACAACTGCCGAAAATCCAGGCCACGCTTTTGTGTGCATCCGGCCTGCTCTTGCTCGGCGTTTACTGGCTGCGCTCCGTGCATGCGCCGCACCCGCTGTTCAACCCGCGCATTTTTCGCATCCGCAGTTTCGCTGTGGGCATTTTGGGCAACCTCTTCTCCCGGCTTGGCGCGGGAGGCCTGCCCTTCCTGTTGCCGCTTTTTTTGCAGCTTGGGCTGGGCTACTCGCCGTTCAACGCCGGAATGATCATGATCCCCCTGGCCGCAGCGGGCATTCTCGGCAAGAGCCTCATCACCCGGCTGATTCATATACTGGGTTTCAGGCGTTTTCTCTTGCTGAACACCGTCATTGTCGGTGCGCTCATCGCCAGTTTCGCCACGATCACGTTCCAAACGTCCATGATCTCCCTGCTGCTGCACCTGGGAATATTCGGCGTGTTCAATTCCATGCAGTTCACAGCCATGAATTCCGTGACGCTTATCGACCTGAACAACGACCAGGCCAGCAGCGGCAACAGTCTGCTTTCCGTGATCATGCAGGTTTCCATCACCTGCGGAGTAGCCATGGCGGCCGCTCTTTTGAACGGGTTCAACGCCGTGGCGGAGGGGGCTGCGAAAACCGGCGCTCTCCCGCTTGGCGTGTTCCACTCTACCTTCCTCTGTGTGGGGGCGTTCACAGCAGTAACCGCCCTGATCTTTTCTCAGGTGCCAAAAAATACGGGCAACTGCGCGGAAGAAAAATAGAAAAACGTCTTGGGAGGGCAGGGCAGACGCATCTAAAAAAAGTCTATAGAGTCGACATGCGAAGCGTGCCGAGCCATGACACCTTCAATCGAGTATTCCAGGCAATTTCTCCGCAATGTTTTGGCGAATGCCTGATTGAACTCTCCCAGCGGCTCCGAGAAAAAATATCCGGTGACGTTGTTGCGTTTGATGGAAAAACACATCGACGAACCAGAGGAGCCAACTGTGCGGCACTTCATATGTTGAACGCCTGGTCTGTGGGAAACCGTCTGGTGCTGGGACAAGTGGCTGTGGAAGAAAAAAGCAACGAGATCACCGCTGTTCCACAATTGATGGATGTGCTGGATCTGATCGGCCATATCATCTGCTACCGTCAGAAGAGAGCGGCTGCTTGCACTTTTCAGGATACGAGGCTAACGTGAAGCCGACTTGAACGAGGAAAATCATGCTCAAATCAGTAGCCTTACTCAAATCGCCAGTGTTCTTGTTTTCGGCAGCCATAATCATGAAACTGGCGATAACAGTACTCTTGATAAAAGCGGCCCGCTCACGCGGTCATACAGCATGAAAACCTCCTTTGACTGTAATCTTTCAGGATGGTTCCAAATCACTTTCTCCTGACTCGAAACGATATGTTGCTGGACATGGATACCATAATCAATCTCTGCCTCGGCATCATTCTGATGGCCCTGGCGTATTACATAGGCAAGAAAACCCGGAAATAGGGATACAGGACGAGGGATCTGCACCCGATACAGACCCTTCTCCATAGAGAGAAGGTACAAATGATGCGGCATAACAAAAGGCGCTCCTTGCGCAGGGGCGCCTTTTTAACATCCGTCTCCGGATGCAGACCGATACATGCGTCAAGTTTACAGGCTGAAGCGGGCCAAAATGCCTTTAACGTTTTCAGGGAGCTGCACGGGCGTCAACCGCATATCCGCAGGTCCGGGGCCAAGCGCGCTTGCATAAATCTGCGATGCGGTACTCATCACGATACTTTGTTCGGCGTCCGTAAAACGGCTACCGCGCCGCATTTTATCCGCCAACAGATCCATGTTGATAGCGCCGCCAGTGGGCGCATTGGGAGTAATCACGGGCATTCCTCTCTTGTGCAGGCATGTTGCCTGCATGTGGAGTCAACGCCATCCGTGGCGACAAATATTACGCTTTCCAGCAATGTCGGAAGAATTCTATACAATCTGCATATAAAATGCAAGGATATTGCTGCGTCAAAATTCAAGGCTCTAGTCGCGTTAATTGTTGATTTGTTATTTCATTACTTCCCTGAGCCAATCCTCAGGCGAGCGTAAAGCAAGCTCATGCAAGCGCCTCCAGCCCAAATAACTCGGAAGGCGTTCGGTCGCAACGCCGTGAAAGCGGGCTATCCAATTCTTCAGACGGCTGTGATACGCATTAACATTCTGTACATGAAAGACCTTTTCTCGTCCACGTCGCTGTTTTGTGCCGATTGTTTCAAACGCCAAACCATTGTCTTTTGCGAATTTTATAAGAATTCTCGACTGTTCGATACATAATACACTTGCAGGTGATATCTGGCTGCCAATATGAATCCCCACTTCCTTGGCAGTGCGGCTTCGCAACACCGCATCACAGGTATGTCCTTCTCGGTCGCGGGCCACGACCACTGGAATTTGCTCCGCAGACAGGCCGCGTACACTCGCATCTTTGCCCCGTTTTCTGGGCTCTCTGTGAAAAAGCTTCTTGCCTTTGAAAGACTCGCGAAAATAGGTCTCATCCACTTCTGTTATGCCAGAACAAAACGCCCGGTTGTGGCTCGGAGTCTGCAAAAACCTGTGCCGCCAGCGAAAGGCGGTAGTGCGGTCAATGCCACACCGTTCAGCTGTCTTGCTCAAAGACATGCTGTCAGCCAATGCTTTGCTGTACTCAAGCCATAGTTCCTTCTTTCGAAGACGAGACATCGGTGTGCCGGACAATGCATTGAAGCTGCGGCCACATTGCTTGCAGCGATAGCGTTGAATGTCGCTGACAACGCCCCATTTGTGGACAGAGTTACTCTGGCAATTGGGGCATACGGGCTTGCTCGCAAATTTTTCATTCACGATAAGCGCAGGACTCTTCTTATGCTGTTTCTTGCCAAGGCGTTCACGTAATTCAGTTCGCTGCACCTCGGTCAATTCCTTAAGCTGCGCCAGAAATTCAGTAAATTTCTGTTCTCTCATGATATACCTCGTGAGCAAGGCGTATTATAAATCAATAATTAACGCAACTATAGCCAACATTTTTCTTCGCTTTATGCGACTATACAAGACACTGTCAAAAATAAAGTTATCAGGGAAAGAAACATTTCATGGGAGAAACCGGCTGTCTT
>JAIRVN010000084.1 GCA_031253875.1 Deltaproteobacteria bacterium
ATTTCGGGTTCCATACTGTCGCCCGTTACACGCATCAGCACCATCTTTTCCGGGTTGCCCCTGCGGTAAACCCAGTCGGAACGGAAGGCGAAGTGTCCCACAAGTTCTCCGCCATGTTCGAGACTGCCGCTGCCGGCAGCCAGGCGCGCGGCCACGAGAGGCAGCAGAACCAAATCCACAGTTTCCGCATCGTGAGTTTCACGTATGTTGAGCGGGAGGATCGAGGACGATGGCGTCAGGTTTGCGCCGATGGAGGATTGTTGTTCCGGATACATGGAACCGCGCCCAAAAAACAGCCAGTCCGTGGATACGCCCGTTTTTTCCGCAACCAGCGGAATCCAGGCGCTGGGCACCTTGTCGTTGCTGCGCGCCCGTGACAGCGCCTGATGGCTTATGCCTAAAAATGCGGCCAGCGTGGCGTCGGAAGGGCATTGCGCAGCCTGTTTCAAGCGGGTCAGAATGTGTTTCGGGTTTTTAGCCTGTTCCGACATGCTCCGCTCCTGGGGCGACACGTTGCGTTCCGCAATGTTTTTTCTCTATTCACGGTGTGGTTACAAGGCGCCCAACGCCTCGGCTTCACGTTTCAAACGCTGGATTTCCGCGTCCAAACGCTCTCTTTCGGCCTGAGCCCCGGGACGGTCGGGTTCCTGTTCAAGTCTGCCGAGCTGCCCGGCAAGGGCCGCATGCCTGCGACGCAATTCGCCAAGCGATGCCTGTACATGGGAATCCTGTGTCTTGACCGCATCCAAGGCGCGCCGGGTTTTAGCCAGTTCCGCATTCATGGCGTTGGTTTTCTGCTGGGCTTCAGCTTTTCTGCGATCTTGGACCGCCACGGAAGCCTGCAACTGCGTCTGCTCGTCCTGAGCAGCCCTCGTCTCCTCGGAGCTTGCGTTCAAACGCTCCTCACGCTCCTGGACGCGGCGCTCATACGCTTTGGGATTATAACTGAACAAGCCCCCTTTACGAGGGTTGGTCGTGCCGCTGTCAGCGGCGCAAGCTGACAACAATACGCCACCGACCAACATACACAGCAGCAGACGCATAGGCATCTCCTTTATACCGCCATGCGGTGGGACATCGTGGCAAGTTGCTCACTCTGCGCCTTCAACTGATCCACCTGTTCGCGCAAACCCCGGACTTCCGTCTCCAGGCGGAAGGCACTTTCTCCATTGCCGCCCGCGCGCGCATCCTGCACTACGGAATTTTGCAGAGTAACTTCCGCCTCTGCCCGCTGGATCAACTGTTCAGTTTCTGCAATGCGCTGCTTGATGCGTTTTTCTTCCGCGCGCAGAGTGGAGCGCTTCGCCTCTCCTTGACTGTAGGCAGTTTCCAGTACGCGGGTTTCCTTATCCAGACGGACAAGGTCGTCACGCAGGCGCGCGTTGTACGCCGTGGTTGCCTGACGCGCCTTCTCGGTCTGCGCCAGGCAGGCGTCAAGCCATTCCTCCCGGCTCGCATATTTTGCTTTTTGGTTCGCCACATGGCTGCCGTAAGCATACCCGGCCACACCGCCCACACCTGCGCCGATGGCCGTGCCCCGCGCAGCGCCGCGACCTCCATCCAATATGGCGCCGAGGATAGCCCCCAGCACCGCGCCCACTCCGGCGCCCGCAATCGTCCCTTCTGATTTTGTCCGTGTTTGATCATCCTTTATATTCGTGCAGGCAGACAAAGAACCGCACATAAGTGCGGCTATAAGAACAACAATGACTGTGCGCCGCATACCGTGCTCCCTATCCCAAGCGATCACCCTTAATACGGGGGCTGTTATCTCGTTCTCTTTCCTGATACACGTTTTTTACGTAAGCGCCAAGGGCGCGAAGCAGAAAAAATGCAATGCATATCCTGGATACGCTTTTCGCGCGGCTGCGCGAACTCTCTCCACTGGCCGTAGCCCTGTCCGGCGGTCTGGACAGCCGTTTTCTCGCGCATGCCGCGCGGCTCGCATCCTGCGATCTGTTGCTCCTGCACGCGTTCGGGCCGCATGTAAGCCCGCGCGAAAGCGAACGGGCAAAGGTTTGGGCTGCAGACCAGAACATGCCGCTACGCCTTATATTCTTTGATCCGCTGATCTTGCCCGCCGTAGCCATCAATAGCAAGGAGCGCTGTTATTTCTGCAAGAAAGCGCTGCTGGAGGCTTTGTGTCCGTATGCCGCGGGTTATACGCTCTGCGATGGGACCCAGGCCGATGATCTGCGACATCCCCACCGACCGGGACTGCGCGCACTCAAGGAAACCGGCCTGCATTCCCCGCTGGCCGAAATTGGGCTCAGCAAGACGCAGATCCGCGAACTGGCCGCTTTCTCCGACATGACGCAGCCGGAACAGCCAGCCCGGCCCTGCCTGCTCACCCGCCTGGCGTATGGCATGCGCCCTGATGCCGCGGTGCTCGCGCGGCTGGCCGCTACGGAAGCAGCACTGGAAGATGCGGGACTGAGCGATTTTCGCCTGCGCCTGACGCCAACCCCGCAACTGCATGTGCTGTCCCTGCCGGAAGACATGCGGCCCTCCGTCACAGGCATACTCGCGGCCTACGGCTTTGCCGAGGCGCAGCTCCTGTACCTTGCAACCCTGAGCGGCTTTTTTGACAGCGCGTAGACCCCGCAAACTCGAACCGAGGATCTGGACATCTTGATTTGCAGGATATATAGGGAGAGATTACAAAACATATTCTTCCAGGAGCATATCATGAGCCATAAGAAAAGAGAACGCGCCAAAGAACTGGATCGTCGCCGCCACCGCCGTGAAGACCGTCTCAAACAACGCATCCGCGCAGCAAAGGCCGCTAAGAAGTCTAAAGCGTAGTATGCCGAACGCTCCAGCGGAGCATCTCATATCTCCGGGCAAACCTGCTCTATAGCGAACATGCCGGAGAAATTTGTATGCATGTTGCCCGGAATGTATTGCTGTGTGATGGAGAAAATCATGCCTGTTTACGAATATAGGTGTCCGAACTGTCAGTATGTTTTTGAAGAATGGCTAAAAATTTCCGAAACTACGGAAAACGCGCCCTGCCCGAAGTGCGGCAGCCAGGCACGACACATCATTTCCAATACCGCTTTTGTGCTGAAGGGCAGCGGCTGGTACGTCACCGACTACGGGTACCGCAAGGGCGCAAGCGAAGACGGCCAGATAACGGCAGGCGACACCGAAACGTCCCCGGCTTCTTCCTCGGCCGATGCGCCAGATCAAGGCGTGAACCCCACCCCGGCGGCAGCCGCGCCCAGCCAACCGGCATCCGGCACGGCAAGCGATGCGTCCGCATAGTCAGCGTTTCGAACCGGACGAAAGGAACACCATGATCGACATGAAACGCCGCCTGGCAAAATTGCTGTTGGAAAAATCCTACCGCGAAGGCGAATTCACCCTTTCTTCCGGCCAAAAAACCAACTATTACTTCGACTGTCGCCAAACCGCCCTGCACCCTGAGGGCGCATGGCTGATCGGCACTCTACTCGCCGACATGATACGGGACATTCCCGCAGTGGCTATCGGCGGCATGACTCTGGGCGCGGATCCGCTTGTCACGGCGACTTCTGTCATCGCCTGGCAGCAAGGGCGTTCTCTTGCCGGCCTGCTGGTCCGCAAGGAGACAAAGGGGCATGGATCCAACCAGTATATCGAAGGGCTTGCCAATGTCACGCCCGGCGACCGCGTGATTATGCTGGAAGATGTCGTCACCTCCGGCGCTTCGGTGCTCAAAGCCTGCAGGCATGCCCAGGAAGCCGGCTTGACGATTGCCGCTGTATGCGCCATTCTCGACAGGGAAGAAGGCGGACGCGAAGCTATTAACGCGGCCGGATTCGAGTTGAACAGTCTGTTTACACGCCCTGAGCTTGTGGCGGCGGGGCGCGCGTAAAAAGGCATCTTGCGGCGTATGCGTTCAATAAATACACAGGAAAACATATTCTAAAAAAAGTCTGGACTTCTTTTGCGTCTGGGAGTATACTCGACATCATGCGCGTAGTATGTCGCCCTCCGGCCTTTTACGCCTTTCTTTGGGCGTTTGCCTTTATTATGTCAGGATGTCCGGCCCGTGCCGATAACTGGCAGGCCACTCTCCATGACGTTGCGCTCCCGATCCGCGTGGTTGCCGTAGACAAGTCACTGCAAAAATTACATCTCTTTGAAAGACG
>JAIRVN010000118.1 GCA_031253875.1 Deltaproteobacteria bacterium
ATGTGGCGGAAGACATTCGCCGTAAATTCCCCGCCGGAGAAGTAGGACTTGTCTTTCCTATCTGCAGTCGCAACAGGTTCGTGAATATCCTCAAAGGAATTTCAAGCGGAGCAAAAAAAGTGCATCTCCTGCTGCAATATCCCCATGATGAGGTAGGCAACCCCATCATGCGTCCGGAAGACGTGGATCGTCTCTTCGATACCGGGAAAAATTTCTTTTCCGCCGAGGAATTCAGAAAAGCCAGGGGCAATTTCGATCATCCCTTTACCGGCGTCGACTATATCGCCCTGTACGAAAGCGCCGGGGACAATGTGGAAGTACACTTTTCCAACGACCCCCGGCGTATCCTGCAGCTCACCAAAGACGTTCTGGTAGGGGAAATCCATACCCGCGAACTTACCAAGCGTCGTTTGATCCAGGCGGGGGCACACACGGTCTTTACCCTGTCCGATGTGCTTTCCGAACCCATAAACAACAGCGGTTATAATCCCGAGTACGGTATCCTGGGTTCCAACCTGTCCACCACGGAAACGCTCAAACTTTTTCCCCGCGACTGCGACATCTTTGTCGTCCATGTGCGCGACAAAATTGCGCAGCAATGCGGCGTGGCTCCGGAAGTGCTCATTTACGGCGACGGTGCCTTCAAAGACCCCCAAGCCGGAATCTGGGAACTTGCGGATCCTGTGGTTTCGCCCGGATACACGGAAGGTTTGATAGGGCGCCCCACGGAAATCAAAATCAAATACGTGGCGGAAAACGTGTTCCAAGGCATGAGCAGCGAAGAAAAAACCACCGCCGTCACCGCAATGCTCCATGAGAAGCATATGAACAAAAGCACGCACATTGCCAGCGAGGGCACTACGCCGCGCAACTATGTGGATTTGCTGGGGAGCCTGTGCGACCTGATCAGCGGCAGCGGTGACAAGGGGACCCCGGTTGTGCTCATCCAAGGGTATTTCGACGATTATTCCAGCCAGTAAGCTCTATAGATACCTGCGCAACAGGGGAAGCAGCTTGTCAAGTGCAAGCGGCTTGTCATCGCAATACTTTTCCGCCCAAGGCCGCCTGCTCATCCACAATCCAGATCAGATCGCCAAATCCCGGGCGCACCATTTGCGCCGGCAGATTGGGTTCCGCGAGCAGATCGAGCGCTTTGGCGAGCACGCCGTGTTTTTCCTCTCCGTTGACCAAAAAGAGGCAGCAACGGGCGTTGTTCAAGACCGGCAGGGTCAAGGTAAGCCGGTCGGCCTTGCGTTCCGGCACGTATTGGTCAATGACCAAGCGGTTCTCGCGCAGCCCCGGCGAGTCCGCAAAAAGCGAACCCGTATGGCCGTCGTCGCCCATGCCGAGCAGGATGAAGTCAAACCTGGGGAATTCGCCGGGCGCAAGCTTGAAATGATCGCGCAGCATGGCTTCATAGATCAGGGCCGCGCGTTCGGGAACTTCCTCGCCCTTCATGCGGTAATAATGCGTGGCGGGAACCTGCGAGAGCAATTCGCGGCGGGCCATGCCGTAGTTGCTGTCGGCATGTTCCGGTCCGACGCAGCGTTCGTCCACCCAATAGATATGTATTTTTTCCCAGGGCAGATGTTCAGCCCAATCCCTTCCCGCAAGAAGACGGAAGAGCGGAATCGGACTATGTCCGCCGGATAGGGCCACGGTAAACATGCCCCGATCGGCGATGGCCGTTTCGCAATGTTCGGCGAACAGGTGCGCCGCGCGTTCGGCCATGGCCGCGGCGTCTTTGTGGATATGCAGCGTCAGGTGAATGGAACGGCTGCGGCTTCTCATGGCAACTCCTTTCAATCTTGGCGCGGGTAAAGAATTTCCCCAGCGCCGACGCTCATGACTTTGGGTTCTACAGTACAGGAAAGGGGGCCGGCCTGCAAAAGCTTCGCGGCTTCTTCGCTGCCCGCGTCCAACGTCACGGTCCAGATATTCGAAAATGCTCCGCCGCCGTATACGCGCTGTACCACGTTCAACTGCCGCGAATACACCAACGTTCCATCGCCCGCGCGCACGTCGCACAACAGGTTCACGTTATGCAGCGTTGTCGTGTCCGCATTTTTCGCCGTAACTTTGATGACCAGCATGGCGTCCTGCTGGTCGCCCATCAGATTTGCTGCCGCCAGGCATTGTGGCGAAGCGAAATGCGCGCGCATTTTCGATTGTATTTTTTCGTTTTTTTCCGCAAGCCTGGCGTTATCTTCCGCCAGAATGGCATCCATCGCCCCTTTATACAGCTTGACCAGATCCTGAGCATCAAGCACATGCGTCACCAGCCAGCCGCCCAGCCGGCGTTCCATACTCAGGCATACCGGAAAGTTCGTCTGTAGTTCGTTATGCACGAACTGCGAACATATCCGTGTTCCGCCGGATACTTTTTCGAGCTTCATCCCGGCCGCGAATTGGGCGATGACGTCCTCCGGCACAAAGGGGACTGCTTCAAAAAGCTTGCGAGGCGGAACGGTTTCGCGCTTTGCGTCCTGTTTGACCGCCAAAGCCTTGAGCGCCAAGCGTTGCGCTTCGTCACACATTTCCATTCGTCGCGTCTCGCTTGTTGCAGCCTGCCCATATACGGCGAGCACGCCCTGAACAAGATCCTTCGAGAGCGCCTGAAAATCAACCATTCTCGCCAGTGCGGCCTTATTGCCTTCGTTCAATGCAGCGCGCAGAGCCGCAAATGCGTAGTCCGGTCCCGCGTGGTACCGGTAAAACAGGAGGCTCCCCGCGCCAAGCATCACAATAAGCGCCGCAAGGGCAAGTCCTGTAAAAATCTTCAGATGCGCTCTGAAAAAGCCTCGGATCACATCGTAGCGGCTGCTCATGTGCATCTTCCTTCTCGCAGCGCATGCGGGCTTGCCTCTTCCAGTCCGCCCTGTCTCAGACGCAACGGCAGCGGGGTACGCGGCAACGTCGGCCCCAGCGAGATACTGAAGGCGGCATAGGCGCCTACAGGCAGCGGCAGACGCAATTTATTGCAAAAACTGCATATTTTCCCATAGCGCCACGTGTATGGCGGGCCCAGCAACACAGCGCCGAAGCGAAGCCGCCGGATATCGGGCAGGCGGCGCAGCAGACGCCAGAGCGCCGTCAAACCAAGCCAGCGCGCCTGCGGCATGCGCCCGCCGCAGGGTAACGCCTGGGCAAGACGCGCCAGCGAACAGGCGTTGAAAAATCCCAATATGACGCCCCGGGCCGCGACGCGCAACGCCTCTTCCAACGCCGCGCAAGGATCGTCCAGTTCTTCAAGCGCGTCAAGCAGAGCTACATAATCGAAGGCGTGATCGTCAAACGGCAGATGCCCGGCAATCCCCACTTGGTATGAAGCTTTGAAGCCGAGTCGCGCTTGCGCGCTTTCCAGTACGGGCTGGTTTTGCGCCAGACAGCTCACATC
>JAIRVN010000232.1 GCA_031253875.1 Deltaproteobacteria bacterium
GGGGGCGCAGGTCACCCTGCTGGATGTCAAGATAGACCGCTTGCGGTACCTTGCCGACATTTTCGGCAGCAGTCTTACCACAGCGGCTTCCAATCCCCATACCGTGGCCGAAGCCGTGCGCGATGCTGACCTCGTAGTGGGCGCGGTGCTGATTCCCGGCGCCAGGACCCCGCAACTGGTGAGTGAAGAAATGGTCAAGAGCATGCGGCCGGGCAGCGTGCTGGTGGATGTTGCCATTGACCAGGGTGGTTGCATTGCCACCATGGATCGCGTCACCAACCACAAAAATCCGATCTTCGTGAAGCACGGCGTCCTCCATTACGCTGTAGGCAATATGCCGGGCGCGGTGCCGCGCACCTCGACCTTCGCCCTGACCAACGTCACCATGCCCTATGTCCTGCAACTGGCGGACAAAGGCTGGCAGGCCGCCTGCCGCAGCAACACGGCCCTGGCCAAAGGCGTGAACATCACGAACGGCGCATGCACGTATGAAGCAGTGGCAGTGGCGCAGGAACTGGCGTATACGCCGATTGAAAAACTGTTGTAGCTTGGGCTGATACGCCCCGCATCCCGGAGGCGCATGCAAGGTTTTTTTGAAGTGCTCACGGTAGAGCAGGTGGTACGCCTGCTCTCCGCGTTTGCTCCTCTGCCGCCGGAACAGGCGAACCTGCAGGAAAGCGACGGCCGCGTTCTGGCCGAAGACATGATCGCCGGAGAAGATCTGCCCCTTACCGACCGCGCGGCCATGGACGGCTATGCCCTGCGCGCGGCGGACACCTTCGGCGCAACGGAGAGCAACCCGTCGTACCTGCAATGCGTGGGCAATTTTGACATCCGGACGCCTCCCAATCTTGCGCTGCAGCCGGGACAATGCGCAGGCATTGTTACCGGAGGCATGCTGCCCGCTGGAGCGGACGCCGTGGTCATGGTGGAATATACCCACGCCCTGGGGGAAGGCATGGTGGAGATCCGCCT
Source organism: Deltaproteobacteria bacterium (assembly GCA_031253875.1). Taxonomy (GTDB): domain Bacteria; phylum Desulfobacterota; class Desulfovibrionia; order Desulfovibrionales; family Desulfovibrionaceae; genus WRKB01. Next base: position 976 of record JAIRVN010000232.1, read on the forward strand.
GCCTGTAGCGCCCGGCGCGCACGTGATGCTGCAAGGAGAAGATGTGCGGGCCGGCGGCTTGCTCCTGCCCACAGGCGCCCTGCTCCGGCCACAGGAAGTCGGCCTGCTGGCCGCGTTGGGCAAGACACGGATTCCGGTGCGCAAACGCCCGCGTGTGGCTATTATCTCCACGGGCGACGAACTCGTTGACGTCAACGCAACGCCCAAGCCCGGACAAGTACGCGACGTCAACAGCGCCACCCTTGCCTGCCTCGTACGCCGCGCCGGAGGGACGCCCATCCTGCTCGGCTTGGCGCCGGACGAACTCGGCGCATTGCGCGCCCAAGTGCGCAAAGCGCTCAATATGGCGGACTGTGTCCTGCTTTCCGGCGGCAGTTCCATCGGTATATGCGATTTGACGGTGCGCGTACTGCAATCCTTTCAAAACGCACGCATCCTGTGTCGCGGCGTCGCTCTTTCGCCGGGCAAGCCGCTCATCGTCGCGGATATAGCCGGAAAAGCCGTCTGGGGTCTGCCCGGACAGGTCACTTCAGCTCAGGTGGTGATGCTGGTGCTGGGGCAGGCCTTTATCCGCCATCTGCAAGGCTGGAAAAATCCCTTCGACCAGGCGCTCTGGCCGCAACAGAAGGCCGTGCTCGCCAAAAATATCGCGTCGCGCCAGGGCAGGGAAGATTATGTGCGGGTTCGTCTCGAACAAGAGAGCACGGGCGAATGGCTGGCCGCGCCCATTCTCGGCATGTCCGGCCTGCTGCGCTCTTTAACGGACGCGCATGGACTGGTGCGCATCCCCGCCTCGCTGGAGGGGCTGGAAGCGCGCCGGCAGGTCGATGTGCTGCTGTTTTAGCTGGAGCTCAGTAGAGATACAAAAATTCCGGCAAAGTCGTACGGGCGTCCAAGTCAATGCCCAGCAAGCTCGCCAGCAGTTCGCGCAGACGCCTCCCTTCCACGGGCTGTTCCAGAAGCGGAACCCTGTCTTCCACGTGAGCCGCCGCGCGCAGTTGGCGCAGCGTTTCCGCCTGCCCGCCCAACGCATCGACAAGCCCCAGTTCCAGAGCTTTGGTTCCTGTCAGAATGCGTCCGTCGGCAATATCCCGCACCTTTTCCTCGGGCAGCTTCCTGGCCTGCGCAACGAGCGCGACAAAATTCGCGTGCATATCATCCACGATTTCCGTCAAATATGCACGTTCATCTTCGGTCATGGGACGAAAGGGAGTACCCGCGTCTTTGTACCTTCCAGAGGCGATGCTTTCGCGGCGCAGTCCAAGCTTATCCATCAAACCCTGGACTTGCGGTATTTCCATTTTGACGCCGATGGATCCCGTGAGCGTCGACGGCGTGGCCAGCACACGCTCCGCCGCCAGGGCCACCATAAGACCGCCGGAAGCGGCCACACTGCCCATGGAAGCATAGACCGGCTTTTTAGCGGCCAGACGTTTGAGCGCGTCATACAACTCATGCGAAGCGGCCGCGCCTCCACCCGGAGAGTTCACGCGCAGCAATACGCCTTTTACGCTCTTGTCGCGCGTCAGGCGATCTATCCAGGCCAGCAGCTTCCCGGTATTGCCGATGAATCCTTCCACGCGCACTACAGCCACATATTCACGCCCGAATATGTTGTCTTCGTCCTCGGCCAGCCAGTTTCCAAGCGTCACCAGCGCACCGCTCAACACAATGCACGTCCCCAGCCAGAAAAGTACCGGATGCCGTTTACGGAACGGTTTTTTGATATTCTGCGCAGAGGCTACTGTGTCCATACGCCGACTCACGGTGTTTGCATTGAATAAAAATCCCCCTGCCGTTGCGCAACAGGGGGATATCATGGCCTGTTCCCGAAATATTACGCTTCTTCCGCCTCTTCTTCCAATTTCTGTTTTATCAGATCGCCGAGGTTCTGTCCGGCTTCAGCGGAACCTGTCCGGAATTCTTTGGGTTTTTTGCGTTCATTTTCGTCGGCCACCTGCTTGATGGACAGGCCCAAGCGGCGTTCTTCCGCGCTCACATGGATAACCTTAGCCTGGATCTCCTGGCCTTCCTTGTAGAGTTCAGCAGGAGTCTTCACCTTCTTGCTGGAAAGCTCGGAAACATGCACCAAACCTTCAATGCCTTCCTCAACTTCCACAAACATGCCGAAGTCGGTGATATTGGTGACTATACCCTTGACAGGGGTGCCCACAGGGTAGGCGCCCGGCACATGCGCCCAGGGATCTTCCACCAGTTGCTTGACGCCCAGGGTAAACTTCTCGTTTCCCTGATCCACGGTCAGCACCTTGGCCTGCACGGTATCGTTCACTTTGTACAGTTCGTTGGGGTGGCGCACCTTTTTGGTCCAACTGATGTCCGACACATGGATAAGGCCGTCAATGCCGTCCTCAATGCCGATGAACATGCCAAATTCGGTGATGTTCTTGATAACGCCCTCAAGCACGGTGCCTTCAGGGTAGCGTTCGGCCACCAGATCCCACGGATTGGGTTTGATCTGCTTCATGCCGAGGGAAATACGCTTTTTCTCGGCATCCACGCCCAAGATGACGACTTCCACTTCGTCGCCCACGCGTACCATCTGGGATGGATGACGCAGTTTTCGGGTCCAGGACATTTCGGAAATATGCACAAGGCCTTCTACGCCGGATTCCAGTTCCACGAAAGCTCCATAGTCAACCAGATTTGTCACCTTGCCGGTGCATCTGGCATTTTCGGGAAAGCGGGCGGTGATATCCTGCCAGGGATCGGCCACCAGTTGTTTCAGTCCCAGAGAAACTTTCTGCGTAGCCTTATCAAAGGAAAGCACTTTGAGTTCCAGTTCCTGTCCCATGGTGATCATTTCCTTGGGATGGCGGATGCGCTTCCAGGACATGTCGGTAATATGCAAAAGACCATCCAGGCCACCCAAGTCGACAAACACGCCGTACTCCGTGATATTTTTCGCGCGGCCCTTGACCACCTGGCCCTCGTCAAGGGTCAGAAGCAGATCATTGCGCTTGGAGTCGCGTTCTTCCTCAAGCAGCACACGGCGCGATACGATAACATTGCTGCGGCGACGATTGATCTTGAGTACCCGGAATTCGTACTCCTGGTTCACCAGGGCGTCCATATCAGGCACAGGGCGCAAATCAACATGCGATCCGGGCAGAAAGGCCTCCACACCATGAAGGTCCACAGTATAGCCTCCCTTGATGCGGCGCACGATATGCCCGGTAATGGTGCCGTTCTTTTCCTGCACCTCTTCAAGCTGATCGAAGAGCTGCATGCGTTTGGCCTTTTCAAAGGAAAGCATAATGGTGCCTTCCATTTCATTCTTCCGCGCCACGAACACATCCACCCGATCGCCGACCTTGACCATCAGGTTTCCGGCACTGTCTTTGAACTCGTGAGCAGGGATCTGCCCTTCGGACTTGAAGTTCACGTCCACCAGCACATTGCCGCCTTCCACGCGTACCACTTCACCCTTGACGATGGAGCCTTCCTCCAGATCACCAAAATCCGTGGAAAGGTAGTTTTCAAGCGCGCTCTCAAAACTGATCTCGGCATCCTGCCCCATGTTGTCTTTATGTGTTACCATCCTTACCTAAGCCTCCGGCAAAAAATTTCCCACTCGGGTCAGCGTGCATAGCAGGAAAACAGGCGATTGGCAAGGTTGTTGCGCCCGGCTGTCGATAGTGTCGACAGCAAATTAAGTGTCGACAGCAGGTTAAGTTGACTGATTGGTCTGGATTAATTACCCTTACCGGGCTATCTACGTCCGCTTTGTCGGCATGCATGCACAGTATGACGCTATTGACCCTCAAACCTTATGAGGTGACGCTATGATAAAACCTATCCGTAACGAAGATGACTACAGAGATGTTCTCAATTCAGATGGAGCAAAACGAAATGGCTCCAAAAGACTTAAAACCGAGTCCGGAATGATCGGCGCTACTGTCTCGAATGTGCTTATGGCGGGCAAATGAAAAGTCTCCGCCCGATGGCGGGGTATCCTCTGCTCCGGGCTGTGCTTGACAAACCCATGCGCGTCATGCTCCCGGAGCATTCCCCGGAATGTGTCAAGTCGCACCTCATAGTACCGGATCATACCCCCGTAGCTCCCATCATCCGGCGGGAATTCGGCCTGAATCCCGGCAGCATGGAAGAACCGCGCTGGCATGAGCATATCCCGGACCTGCGCATCCATGAACTGTCGGGCGTACTGCTCTGCAACGGCGCGCTCTATTCCGGCGCCGGGGGATTTTTCCCGGAAAGCGTCAGAGTGTTCGATCAGCATAACCATATAAGGCGCTATTATCATTATCGTGATAATTGTTTCTTACGCAGGCTGGGCAACGGCTATTATATTCCTCAGCGTTATGACGATGACCGGGAAGCGGCTTTGCTGGAATGCGAGGAGATTGTGCTGCCTTTTTTCACCATGCAGGCTGTGTATGGTCACTGGCTCCTCGAGGGGCTTACCTGTCTCTGGGCCTGGGAGCACGTCCGTCGCCTTGCCGGAGGCCGGAGGCCAAAACTGCTGCTTGCTCCCATTCGTGAAGTCCCGGCGTATGTAAAAGATTTTTGTCTGCCGTTCGGCATTACGGAGGATGATTACCTTTTTCCCACCTCCTCCTGTATGCGCCTGCACAGGCTTTTTCTGCCCACGCGGGCATACATGCACATGGCCTATGTTTCCGCCATGGCCAAGGATATCTGGAAGCGTATCGCCGCTTATTATGACACAGCATCTTCTTTGGACGGTCTGGAAAAGATGTATATATCACGGAGGCGGGTCAAGACGCGCAGCCTGCTGAATGAGTCAGAGTGCGAGGAGCTTTTTATCCGGCATGGTTTCCATGTTATCCACCCGCAGGAATTGAGCCTGGCGGATCAGATGCGTCTTTTTGCCGAGGCTCGCTATATTGCCGGTCCTGTGGGCAGCGGCATGCACAATGTTGTTTTTTCGCGGCATCCCGGTGCGCTGAAAACGCTCTTTTTAGCGCCGCGCGACTTTGCTTCTCTCTCCGCTATAGCAGTCATTGAGCAAAGCTATGGGCGGACGGCGAATTTTGTGTACGGACAGGAACGCCAAAAAGGCGGCCCAAATACGTGGAGCCTTGATGTTGCAAATCTGGAAGAGGCTGTGGAACAATGGCTGAAAGAATAAAAGGACGTCATGTCTCATGGCTGTAACTCCTGTGCCCGGCAGCGCCCTGGAGCGCATCAATTATCTGGTCAAGAAATATGAAGCATACAGCTATCTGGAAATAGGCGTCATTGCCGGTCAGCGTTTCAGGGCTGTATGTACGCCCCTGAAAGCGGGCGTTGTGATGCCGACCGGGAACGCCCCGGCAGACCCGGAACCTGGAACATACTACTTCCCCATGTCCTCCGACGATTTTTTTTCGGCATTCCGGGAAGGCAAAGAAGGTGCGGCCAGGGAACTGCGGCAGGCTCTGGATCCGCCCGTTTTTGATATGATACTCATTGACGGGATGCATACCTTTGCGCAATCTTTGCGCGATTTCGAAAACAGTCTGGCCTGCGCGCACCCGGATACGCTTTTCATCCTGCAAGGAAGTGTGCCGTGTGATCCTTACAGCGCCCTTCCTGACCAGCGTGAATCCCTGGCCTACAGAAAACAGGCCGGTTTGCCGGGATTATCCTGGCACGGCGATGTCTTTAAGACGGTTCTGGCCATTCATGATTTGTATCCGCGCTATTCCTATTGCACCCTGGTTTCCGGAGGCTCGCAAACTCTACTCTGGCAAGCCGGAGAGAGTGAAAGAACAACGCGTTTTTCTTCCCTGGAAGAGATTGATGCCTTGGATTATTTCGGCATGCTCCGCAATGCCGACCTTATGATGCCGATAAAAAACGACCTGCTCCCTGATATTGTCGGCTTGACCCTGGCTCCGGGTTCTTACCGGGAGGACGGCGCCTGGAAAAAATTGATTTCAGGCAAGAAAGAGGTAACCCCATGACGCATTTGATTATTCTGCTTGT
>JAIRVN010000142.1 GCA_031253875.1 Deltaproteobacteria bacterium
AAAGCGGAAAATTCTGCCTCAACCTTGTCGTCCAAAAATTCAACCGTCCATTCCATAGGGTAAATATAAGCTATATGTGATATTATGGCAAGCGGTCCCCTCGGGCAAAGCTCCTTTACAAAAGCAGGACACTCCGGCTATCGTAGTCCGGAAACGTTCCCATGGAAACAGTCACAGCCCTTCGCGCACGCCGCATTCTGACCCTGGCGGACGCCCAGCCCGCCACGCGCCGGAGCGAACTTCTGGCGCCCCTCGCTGTTCTGGATAACGCTGTCATTCTCTCAAAAAACGGTCTCATACTTGCCGTGGAGCCGTATGCCCGCTGCAAACGCAGAACCGGATGCACGATTGCAGATGCCGGCGATGTCACGCTCGTCCCCGGCCTGATCAACGCCCACAGCCATGTGGAGCTTGCCGCTCTGAAAGGGCGCACCCGTCTGGGACAGGGCTTCGCCGTCTGGGTGCAAAGCCTGCTCGCCCTGAAGCAGGCGCTGGAAGACAAAGGGGCGGCGATGGCAGACGCTGCCGAAGAAATGTCCGCATGCGGCGTTGTCCATGTCGGCGACATCAACAGTGAAGCCCCTGTTGCAAGTACGGGGGCTTTTTTTCGCGCCGGCGTGAGCGTGAGCATATTCCGCGAATGTTTCGGCTTCCGGACCGTACACACTCCGGACGAACTGCGCGTCGTCCAACTGCAAGACACGCCGAAGGCTCTGCGGCCGCAATGCGCTCTTTGCGGGCATGCCCTTTTCTCGACGCACCCGCATACCATGCAGTTGGCCCGCCAGGACTGTGAGGCACGGGGAAAAATCTTTACCCTGCATCTGGCCGAACACGACGAGGAATTGCACTGCCTGCTCGACGGAACCGGAACGCTCAGCGACATCTTGCACGAACGCGGCATCCTGCCCCTGGGCTACAGGCCGCCGGGCAGGCGTCCCGTTCACTACGCCCATGAGCTCGGCCTGCTTGGCAAAAATACGCTGGCTGTTCACTGCGTCCATTGCAATGCGGAGGAAGCCGGGCTCCTCGCCGCGACCGGCACCGCGGTCTGTCTGTGCCCGCGCTCCAACGCCGCCATTGGCGTGGGAGCGGCGGCGCCTATGGATCTTTTCATGGACAGAGGCGTACTGCTCTGCCTCGGCACGGACAGTCCGGCCTCCAACAGCGACCTGAACCTGTGGAATGAAGCCCGCACCCTGCGCGATGCGCACCAGCTTCCTCCGCAGGCGCTGGTGCGTCTTATGACCGTAAACGCGGCGCACGCCCTGCGCCGCCCTGAACTGGGCAGGCTGACCCCGGGATGCCGGGCCGCGTGGGCCGTGTTGCCTGAAGATTTCATGTTACAATGATCCGGTAACGTTTAACCATCAGGGCCACCATGAACGAGACGCATATCCTCTGGCCTCACAAGGACTTATTGGATGTGGATCAGCTTTCCCGGCAGGACGTCGCCATCCTGCTGGAGCAAGCCGCGAACTTCCAGGAAATTAATCAACGTCCCGTCAAAAAAGTGCCCATTTTGCGGGGCAAAAGTGTTGTGCTCTTCTTTGCCGAACCCAGTACGCGCACGAAGACATCCTTTGATGTCGCCGGCAAACGCCTGTCCGCCGACACCTTTTCTCTGGGCAAGGGCGATTCGAGCCTGACCAAGGGAGAAAGTCTGAAAGATACCTCCCTGACGCTGCAAGCCATGGCGCCGGATGTGATCGTCATCCGGCACTCCAGCAGCGGCGCCGCGCAATTCCTGGCGGAACGCCTGGATTGCGGCGTCGTCAACGCGGGAGACGGCTGGCACGCCCACCCCACCCAGGCGCTGCTGGACTGCTTTTCCCTGTGCCAAACCTGGGGAGGGAACTTTGCAGGCAAAACCCTGCTTATCGTGGGCGACATCTCTCACAGCCGGGTGGCCCGTTCCAATATCACCCTGCTTTCGCGTCTTGGCGTGCGACTGCGCGTTTGCGCTCCGCGCACCCTGCTCCCCACAGCCATCAAAAGCTGGCCGGTGGAGGTCTGCGACAATCTCAACAACGCCGTGCGTGATGTGGATGCCGTCATGTGCCTGCGTTTGCAATTGGAACGCCAGCAAGCGGGCCTGCTGCCCAACCTTGCGGAATATGCCCGACGCTTCTGCCTGGGACCGAGACATATGGAGCTGGCGAAAACAGGCGCCAAGGTTCTCCATCCCGGCCCCATAAACCGCGGCCTGGATCTTTCATCCGCGCTGGCCGACAGCCCGCAAAGCCTGATTCTCGACCAGGTGGCCTCGGGCGTCTCCATGCGCATGGCCATTCTTTTCCTTATGGCAACCAGAAACGACATGGGGGCTGCCGTATGAATCTTTTGCTCCGCAACGCCCTATATGACGGCAACGCTGTCGATCTGCTCGTCCAGGCCGGACGCATAGCCTGCCTCGGCCCCAGTGGAGGCGTGCAGACGCCGAAAGGTGCCGAAAGTTTTGACGCAAAGAAGGCTCTGCTCTTCCCCAGCTTCATTGATGCCCATGCGCACCTGCGCGAACCGGGCTTCGAATACAAGGAAGACATCGCTTCCGGTTTGCTGGCCGCCGCTCACGGCGGATTCGGGGCCGTCATGTGCATGGCCAACACGCGCCCGGTAAACGATAACGCCGGCATCGCAAAGTTCATGCTTGAAAAAGCGGCGCGCCTCTTCCCCCACGGCCCCCGGCTCTATCCGGTGGGCGCGGCCAGCATCGGGCTGGAAAGCAAGGAAATGGCTCCCTTGGGCGAACTGGCTGACGCGGGCTGCGTGGCCTTCTCGAACGACGGACATTCCGTGGAAAGCGCCGACTTCATGCGCCGGATCATGGAATACGCGGCGGATCTCGGCAAAATCGTCATTGACCACTGCGAAGACGCAAGCATGGCCAAAGGCGCGCACATGAACGAAGGCGTCACCAGCGCGCTCATCGGCGTCAAGGGACAGCCCTACGTGGGTGAGACGATGCAGGTGGCGCGCGATATCCTGCTTGCCCAGTACCTGGATCTGCCCGTACATATCGCCCATGTCTCCTGCCGGAGCGCGGCGGATCTGATTGCCTGGGGCAAAGCGCAGGGCATACTGGTCACGGCGGAGACCTGCCCGCACTATCTGCTGCTCGACGACAACGAACTGGCGGGCTACAACCCCAACGCCAAGGTCAATCCACCGCTGCGCACTCCAGAAGATCGCGACGCCTTGCGCCTTGCCGTGAAAAGCGGCGTCATCGACATCATGGTCACGGATCACGCCCCGCACGCCCCACACGAAAAGGAATGCCCACTGGATGAAGCGCCAAACGGCATTACGGGCCTCGATCTTGCCGTCAGCCTCAGCTATGAGCTGGTAAGGCAAGGCATCCTGGAAACAAACGACCTGATCCGGCTTTGGAGCGCGGAGCCCGCCCGTATTTTCGGCCTGCCCGTCAATCGCTTCCAGCCGGGCGATCCCGCGGATTTCTTCCTGTTTGATCCCAACGCGCGCTGGAAAGTCACGCCGGAAACACTCTATTCCAAAAGTTGCAACACGCCCTGGCTCGGCAGAGAACTCACGGGCAGAGTCTGCGCCCACTGGATGGGCGG
>JAIRVN010000064.1 GCA_031253875.1 Deltaproteobacteria bacterium
GCAAGGCGCGGATGAAGCGCTTTGCATGGCGTCCCGGCGGGGCATGCACTTTATGGATTGGCTCCGAGCAAGGTTTCCAACTGGGAACGGATGCCGGCGACGAACTGTTCCGGACCGAAGCGCCGGGCCTGCGTGAGCAACGCACCGGGGTCAAGGTTTTTCTCAAGATCTTCAAAACGCGCTATGGCGTCAAGCAGCGAATCCGTGTTCTGCTCCCGGAAGAAAAGACCGCTTTCCCCGTCCCGTACGCTTTCCAGCGCGCCGCCCACGCCATAGGCGATGACTGGACACGCTGCAGCCATGGCTTCCACGGGTACGATACCGAAATCCTCCTCGCCGGGAAAAAGCAGCGCCCGCGCTCCTTGCAGCCAGCGGCGCACGTCTTCTGCGGGTTGTCTGCCTGCAAAGCGCACAGTGGGGCCGGCCATGGCCCGCAGGCGCTTTTCTTCGCGTCCTGCACCCAGCACCACCAGGGGAAGCCGGGCCTGCGTGCAGGCGGCAACGGCCAGATCCGCCCGTTTATAGGCTTCCAGCTGACCGAAAAACAGGTAGTAATCGCGTGGCCCTGCGGTCGCGCCTTGCGAAAAAAAGTCCACATCCACGGGTGGATGAACGACGTGCGCCTCGCGCCTGTAAATTTTGCCGATACGCGCGGCCACATTGTGCGAATTGGCCACAAAGCGATCCACGCGCAGGGCGGAAAGCGCGTCCCACTGGCGCAAGCGGTGAAAAAAGGGAGACATGCACAGGCGGGTGAGCGCCCCGCTGTGCTCACGGTAGTCGTGGTACATGTCCCACAGATAGCGCATAGGGCTGTGACAATAGCACAGGTGGAGGGTGCGCGTGGGGGCTATTACGCCTTTGGCCGGGCCGGATTCGCTGCTGATGATCAGGTCGAAGCCGCGCATGTCCAGTTCCTCAAGAGCCAGGGGCATGAGCGGCAGATAATGGCGGTAATGGCGTTTGGCGAAAGGCAGGCGGTGGATGAAGCTTTGGCGTATCTCATGGCGGGCCAGCAACGGCGAAAGGGTCGTCCGGTCGCAGACATGCGTGAAAATAACGGCGTTCGGAAAGAGGCCGCACAGGGCTTCGAGCACCTTTTCGCCGCCCCGCTGGGCTGTGAGCCAGTAATGGACAAGAGCTGCGCGCATGGCTGCGGACTATAGCCGGTGATGGGCGGGGATGCAAGGAGCGCCGCACAAACGCATTGCAAAAGTGCCCTCAGGCAGGTAGGCTGAATGCCCGTACCATGCATTCCGTGTCACATCTCATAGTATCTGAGGTACAAGTATGTCTGCCTTGCTTCCCGTGATTTTATGCGGCGGCAGCGGCACCCGTCTGTGGCCTTTGTCGCGTCGCCTGTTTCCCAAACAGTTCATGGATTTTGACGGTTCGACGCTTTTCGGAGAGAGTCTGCGCAGAGTACTGGCCCTGCCGGAGGCAGGGGAATGTCTGGTGCTTTGTAACGAGGAGCAGCGTTTTCTTGCTGCTGCGGAAGTTCAGCGGCTGGGCGCCTCCGCGCGTATTCTGCTTGAGCCTGCAGTCCGCAATACCGCTCCGGCGGTGACTCTGGCCGCCTTGGCCGCGCGTGAAGGCGGCGAGGATCCCGTCCTGCTCGTGTTGCCTTCGGATCACCGCATTGATCCTCAATCCGCCTTTGTCGAGGCTGTGGCCGCCGCACGGGACTGTGCCGAGGAAGGCCATTTGGTGTGTTTTGGCGTGACGCCCGACAGGCCGGAAACAGGCTATGGCTACATACAATGCGGGCGATCCGCGCACACGGGTTTCAGCATTGGGCGTTTTGTGGAAAAGCCGCCGCTGGAACAGGCGGAGCGCATGCTGGAGCAGGGCAACTGTTTCTGGAACAGCGGCATGTTCGTATTCAAAAGTTCCCGCTGGTTGGAGGAAGTGGAGCGCTACGCGCCGGAAATCGCCGTCGCGTGCGGCGCCGCCTGGCAAAAGCGTCGGCGCAGTCCCGACTTCACGCGGGTTGATGAGGCGGCGTTTCTGGCTTCCCCGTCGGACTCCATTGACTACGCCGTCATGGAGCATACGCAGGATGCCGTTGTGGTGCCGCTGGTCGCGCAGTGGAACGATTTGGGATCGTGGGAAGCCTTTTACGCGATTTCGCCGAAGGATGCGTACGGCAACGCGCTGCATGGAGACGTTGTGGCGCACGAGGCGCGGTCTTGCTATCTGCATGCGGAACACCGGCTTGTGGCGGCGCTCGGCGTGGAGGATCTGACGGTGGTGGAAAGCGCGGACGCAGTGCTTGTCGCGCACCGCTCCCGACATCAGGACGTGAAAGCGCTTCTTGAGCACCTGAAAAACAGGGGCCGCGCCGAGTGCGACCTGCACAGGCGCGTGCATCGTCCCTGGGGAAGCTATGAAACGCTGGCTTTGGACGAAGGACACGGACGTTTTCAGGTCAAACGCATTGAAGTCAGGCCGGGGGCCGCGCTGTCGCTGCAATACCACCATCACCGCGCCGAACACTGGGTCGTGGTGCGCGGCGCCGCCAAGGTGACCGTAGGCGACAGAGAAGTGCTGCTGAGCGAAAACGAGTCCATCTATATTCCTGTCGGTGAACGGCATCGCCTGGAAAACACGGGCGTGATCCCCCTGGTGATGGTAGAGGTGCAATCCGGATCCTACCTCGGCGAAGACGATATCGTACGCCTGGAAGATACCTACGGGCGTCTGGCGCCATAGAGCAACGCGCCCATACAAAAAAAGTGCAACCGGAAGAGCGTGATGATAAACCGCCATTGTCCCACCTTGGCTTTGATCCTGCCGTGTTATAACGAGCAGGAAATCCTGCCCCGCACCCTGAACGCGGTTGCTGCTCTCTTGGAGGCCTTGAAGGTCGAAGGACGCATCAGTTCGGACAGCTTTGCGTTGTATGTGGATGACGGCAGCAGGGATGCCACCTGGGAACTGATCAGCGCGGCACACGCAAGCAGCCCGCAAAGCTGCAGGGGGCTCAAATTCGCGGGCAACGCCGGACACCAGAACGCCCTGTACGCCGGCTTGCTGCAGGTGCGTGATATGGCGGACTGCGCCATTAGTCTGGATGCGGATCTGCAGGACGATCTTGCCGCCATCCGGCCCATGCTCACACATTTTGCCGCAGGTTGCGAGCTTGTCTACGGCGTGCGCAATGACCGCAGCAGCGACACGGCATTTAAGCGCGGCACCGCCCATGCTTTTTACAGAGGTATGGAAATGCTGGGCGTCAAACTCATTCCCGATCACGCGGATTTTCGCCTGACCAGCCGCCCTGTGCTGGAGGCTCTGGCCTCGTATTCGGAATACCATCTGTTCTTGCGCGGCATTTTTCCGAGCATGGGCTTTCGCAGCGCCTCCGTGGGCTACGCCCGCCTAGCGCGCCAGGCCGGGGAGAGCAAATACCCCTTGCGACGCATGCTGGCCTTTGCGCTTTCGGGCATCACGTCATTCAGTCCTGTGCCGTTGCGCCTTGCAGGGATTTTGAGCGCTGGCGCCTTGCTGCTGGCCTTGCTCGAAAGCCTGCGCGCCCTGTACACCTATTTTACGGGCGGCACCGTGCCCGGCTGGACGTCACTGATCATAGCGCTGCTGCTGCTCGGCTCGGTGCAGCTTTTCTGCCTTGCGGTCATGGGCGAATATATGGCGCGCATGTTCACGGAGGTGAAACGTCGTCCCAGATACCTTATTGAAAAAATACTATAACTTTTTGCCTGTTTTGCGAGATGCTCATGTTTATTTCCGTATTTTCCGTACTGCTTGTGTTGGGCGGTTTGATTTTTTTTCATGAATTAGGCCATTTTTTGGCGGCCCGCGCTTTGGGCATGGGGGTGCCCACCTTCTCTCTTGGCTTTGGTCCGAAACTGTTACGCAGGGTATGGGGCAAGACCGAATACTGTTTGTCCGCCATTCCCTTGGGTGGTTATGTGTCGCTGGCCGGACAGGATGAAGGGGAGGAAATGCCGGCAGGTTTTAGCGAGAAGGAAAGTTTTTCGTCCCGCCCGCCCTGGCAGCGTCTGATTGTCGTGGCCGCAGGTCCTGTGGCGAACCTGTTTCTGGCCTGGTTTCTTTGCTGGGGGCTTGCGTATTCCCATGGCGAGCTGGAAATACGT
>JAIRVN010000149.1 GCA_031253875.1 Deltaproteobacteria bacterium
AAGTCTCTTTCGTGCCACAAGGAGGTCTCAGGGAAGGCAATTGAGGCATGTTTTACAGGACGTCAGACAATTTGGCATCCCCACGCCTGAAACCGTGGCGGATTGTGGAGTGTGGGGGCAGCTTGCCAAAGTCGCCGGCGCTGCGTAATCTCACGTTATAATATTATGTTAAGGAGAAGATGCCATGCGACAACGCCTACGTTGTTTTCTTGTCCTGTGTATTGCCTGCGCACTGCTTCCCCTGCCCGCGCATTCCTTTGGCATGGAAAAGGGCGGGGCCGCTCCCAAAGACAACCCGGACCTTCAATCCACCCTGTCGTATGAAGGAGCCTCCGCCCTCGCGTACTCCCTCCTGCCCGAGCTGGCCAGGATCTTTCTGAACAAAAGCGGCGTTGCCTTTCGTAACATCGGCGAAGCGGGCGCCGGCGCCGGCTTCAAGGCCGTGATCGAGGGTAAGGTTTCTCTGGGAGGGCTGGCCAGAACCCTGAGCGAGAGTGAGAAGGCCGCCGTAGCCGCCTGGCAGATCATCGGCTTTGACGCTCTGGGCCTCTACGTGCATCCCAGCAACCCGGTGCACTCCCTGACCCGTGCCCAACTCAAGGATGTGTTCAGCGGCAGGATCACCAACTGGAAGGACGTGGGCGGCGCGGATCAGACCATTGTGGTGTTCACCGAACAACTGAACAGCGGCAGGGCCACGCTGGCGGTCGTCAAGGATATTGTGCTGGACGGAGGCGCATACGGTCCGGTCAAGGAAAGAGAAGATCCCATGGACTGCATCTGGGCCGTTGAAGAAGAGCCGAGAGGCGTTACCTTTGCGACCACCTCTATCGCCGCGTCGAAAGCGAAGATCGTTGCTGTGGGAGGGATACTGCCGGAGCGTATCCATGTGTCGTCGGGCACTTACCTGCTCAGCAGGCCTCTTGTGCTGGTCACCATGATGCCTTCGGGCAATGTGCAAAAATTTTTCGAATTCGTGCTGACTCCCGAAGGCCAGGCTATTGTGGGCAAGTTCTTTGTGCCGGTAAGGTAAAAAGAGAGGCGCAAGATGAAACTGTGGGCAAAACTCGGTGCAAGTTTTGGGCTGGTCATTGCCATCATGGTCATCTTGTCCCTGTATGTTATGTCCGGACTGGAGGGAGTGAGAAGCGGCAGCGAAATCATAGCCAAATATTACATGCCTGAGGTGCGGGGAATTGCCCACATTGAACGCACGATTCTTGCCGCCGTGAGTGCCATGAACCAGTATGCCGGAACCCGTGACCGCAAACAGTGGGACAGCGCATGGGACAAGCTGCGCATAGCTTTTGGGTATCTTGATGAGGTTTCCTCCGCCTCCGAGAGCATGCCTGCCGAACTCGCGCAGGCCTTCGCCAGGGTCAAAACCACTTTGGTCGCTTACAGGCAGGCCTGCGGCAATACGCATGAAATCATGGGAAAAATGATCAACATCATCATCCGCATGGAAAAGGCGGCGGACGGCTTCATCAATTCCATGAACATCGTTGCCAACGCACATAAAGCCGACGTTGAGCGACAAAGGAGCCATGCCGGCGTCAAATTCGATTTGATCAAACAGGATCACGACGCCATGACGCTGTTCAACCACCTGCGCTTTCAATTCGCCAGGGCTTTGAGTCTGGACGACCCGGATATGGCGGAAAAAGTCATGGAAAACGTTCCCACGGTCATTTCCATGACGGGAAAGCTGGCAACTGACCTCCAGGACAAGGCGCTGCAAAATCTGGTCAAAGACGCCGCCGACTCAGCCAGAAGTTTTTTGGGACATGGAGACGCTTGCATGCACCTGTGGCGCGAGCGGCACAAGGCTGATGCCGAACGCTCTGCCCTGCAAAACACGCTTATCACCGCAACCCGCCGCGTTTCCGCACTGGGCATAGAGAATACCACGTCTTTGTCCGTCAGGGCCGCGGATACCATCGCGCAGCTTTCGTTGCGCCTGCAGATAGGCCTGCTGCTGGCCGTATGCATAGCGACGGTTTTCGCCGTCCTGCTCACCCGCGCCATCACCAGGCCCATGCAGCAAGGCGTTGGTTTCGCGGCGGACCTTGCCGCCGGGCGCCTGGATAAAACTCTGGACATAACCAGCAGAGACGAAGTAGGCGAACTTGCCTCGGCGCTGAACAGCATGGCGGCGATCCTGCGGCAGAAGATGGAGGATCTGTCTCATGCCAGGGAAGAGGCCCTGCGCGCCAGCTCCGCCAAAAGCGATTTTCTCGCCAACATGAGCCACGAAATACGTACGCCCCTGAACGCCATCATCGGCATGACCACCATCGGCAGGGACGCTGCCGATATGGAGAAGAAAAACTATGCCTTTGAAAAAATCGATGGTGCTTCCACCCATTTGCTGGGCGTGATCAACGACATTCTGGACATGTCCAAAATCGAGGCCGGCAAGTTCGATTTGTCCTTTACGGAGTTCAGTTTTGAGAAAATGCTCCAGAAGGTCGTCAATGTCGTCAATTTCCGGGTGGAAGAAAAGCGCCAGAGCTTCACCGTACATATTGACGAGAAGATTCCGGATATACTCACAGGCGACGACCAGCGCCTGACCCAGGTCATTGCCAATTTGCTTTCCAACGCCGTCAAATTCACCCCGGAAGGCGGCGCCATACGCCTGAAGGCGCAGCATGAAGGGGAGGAGGGCGATGATGTCATCCTGCGTATTGAAGTGAGCGACAACGGCATAGGCATCAGCGCGGAGCAGCAGACCCGTCTGTTCCAAGCTTTCCAGCAGGCCGAAAGCGGCACGGTGCGCAAGTTCGGCGGCACCGGGCTTGGCCTGGCCATTTCCAGGAGCATTATCAATCTCATGGGCGGGAACATCTGGGTGGAATCCGTGCCGTATCAAGGAACGAGCTTTTTCTTCACCGTCCGGCTCGGGCGCAGAACGGCTTCCTCACACAAAGACATGGCCCCGGGTTTGCGTGGGGCCGGAATCCGGGTGCTGGTGGTGGATGACATGCCGGACTTGCTGGAATATTTTGCAATAATGGCCCGTCAGATCGGCTTCGTCTGCGATACGGCTCTGAGCGGCCAAGAGGCGCTGGACAGGATAACGCAGAACGGTCCCTACGATCTGTATTTCATCGACTGGAATATGCCATGCATGGACGGGATGGAGCTGACCCGCCGGATCAAGGCGAATACAAGCGCCTCCCCCGTTGTGGTCATGATCTCGGCCACGGAATGGAGCGTTCTGGAAAACGAGGCCAAAAGCGCCGGGGTGGATGCTTTCCTGGCTAAACCCCTGTTTCCTTCCGTCATCGCCGATTGCATCATCCAGTGCCTGGGCTTGGCAAGAGATACGGGGGCGGAAGAAGAACAACCGGCGGCGCGTGCATCCTTCGCCGGCCGCCATGCGCTCCTGGCCGAGGATGTGGATATCAACAGAGAGATTATCCTGGCTCTTCTTGAATCCACCGATCTGATCATTGACTGCGCGGAGAACGGCGCGGAGGCCGTGCGCATGTTCAGCGCCGCTCCGGCTCGCTACGACATGATCTTCATGGATGTGCAGATGCCGGAAATGGACGGATATGAAGCCACGCGGCGCATCCGCGCGCTTGACGTCCCGCAGGCCGGGACTATTCCCATTGTAGCCATGACTGCCAACGTGTTCCGGGAGGATGTCGATAAATGTCTGGCCGCAGGAATGAACGGCCATGTGGGCAAACCCATCAATCTGGACGAAATCTTGGAAATACTTCACAAATATTTGGCAGGCCCTGAAGCATTGCCACTTTGAAACGCCCCGTCATGCTTCCACTGTAGTGGACTTGACCTCATGAACGCAAGATGGGGTTTTTCGACATCCATTCCATCATGCTCTGCCGGATTTTTTGTATGTTATCGGCAACAACCAGAATATCCTGCGCAGCCCGGCATGCGGGCTTGTAGGCCAACAGCGCCTGTTGTTGACGCACGGCCGCGATAAGAGTTTTGTCGTGGCGCACTGCGGCAAGAAAGGTCGGCTCGATCTGCAAGAATTTCCGGCAGGCCATGGCAAGCCGGGCAAAAGCGCGCTGCGCTTCTTTTTCGTCTTCCGTCTGGTTGACCAGGACCAAAAAGTCACGCACTCCATGGCGGGTAAGCAGCACCTTGATCAGGGCGTAGCTGTCGGTGAGCGAGGTGGGTTCGGGCGTGATCACCACGATCCGCACCGCCGCCATGACCGCCATTGTCTGCACGGTGTCGCTGATTCCCGCCCCGGTGTCCATCAGCACGTAGTCGTAACGGCCAAGCTCGGGCGTCAGGCGGTCAAGCAGCACCTGGCGCATGTCGTCTGTCATGGCCGCCAGTTCCGGCACGCCGGAGGCAGCCGGCAGAATATCGAAATCGTTCGGCGCGACGGGATGGAGGATGCTTTTCATGCTGGCGGAGCCGAGCAGAACGTCCTGCATGTTGCCTTCGGGCGTGATGCCGAGAAGCACGTCGAGATTCGCCAGCCCCAAA
>JAIRVN010000214.1 GCA_031253875.1 Deltaproteobacteria bacterium
CTTGACGGTGACTGGAGTTCAGACGTGTGCTCTTCCGATCTTGAAGGTGGTCATGGCGTTGTGCGAGCGTATTGTTGTCTTGAACTTCGGCAGGGTTATCGCAGAAGGCAGCCCCGGACAGATTCAGGCCGACCCTGGCGTGATCGAGGCATATTTGGGAGACGGCACGCTGTGATGCTGCGCGTTGAGAATATTTTCGCCGCCTACGGCAGGGTCGAAGCTCTGCATGGCATTTCCTTCCACGTGAACGAGGGGGAGATTGTCACGCTTATCGGCGCGAACGGCGCGGGAAAATCCACTCTGCTGAAGTCCATCATGCGTCTGTCTCCGCCGGAGGCGCCGGTGTTGACCAAGGGGAATATTTTTTTCGAAAACCAGTCGCTGCTCGCGGTTGAGCCTCACGATGTCGTTGCCAGGCTGCACATTGCCCTTGTGCCCGAAGGTCGCCATATCTTCGGCAACCTGAGCGTGATGGACAACCTCATCCTGCCCACCTGGACGCGTAAAGACGACCTCGCTGTATCCAGGGATATGGAACGCATCTTTGAACTTTTCCCCCGTTTGGCGGAACGTCGCAACCAGCGCAGCGACACGCTTTCCGGCGGCGAACAGCAGATGCTTGCCGTGGGCCGCGCACTTATGACCAGGTGTCGCCTGCTCCTGCTCGATGAGCCTTCCACGGGTCTTGCGCCGCTGCTGATGTACGAGCTGTTCCGCACGCTACAAAGCTTGAATCAGGAAGGGCTGACCATCGTGGTCGTGGAGCAGAACGCCCGTCTTGCTCTCCAGGTCGCGAGCCGCGGCTACGTGCTTGATACCGGCGAAATCGTCGCCGAAGGTCCGTCCGCTGTGCTGCTGGACGATCCTGAAATGAAGAAGGCCTATTTAGGCGGATAAATACAAGCGCTATTTTTCCAGCCACATATCGAGTTTTTCGGTGAACTCTTCTTCCGTGTAGCCCGGTCGGGCATACATGCCCGCCAGCACCCGCTGGCGCGAGGCTTCCGCAAGGATCACGGCCGCAGCTACCGAAACGTTGAAACTCCGGATCATGCCGTACATGGGGATGTACAGTTCTCCATCCACATGCGCGGCAAGTTCTTTGTCGACTCCCCGGTGCTCATTGCCCATAATGACGGCCGTGGGTTTGGTAAAATCCCAGTCCGCCAGCGGTCGTGCCGCAGCGCTGCAACTCGTGGCGAGGATCTGCCGTCCGCCTGCACGCAGGCTGTCTACCAGACTGTCAAGCGTCTTGTGCCGTATGCTTTCCACCCATTTGCGCGCCGATGCCGATGACTTCCGTCCCAAAAGCGGAAAGGGCGTATCCGTGTAATACAAATGCACTTCAGCCACGCCGAAGGCGTCACAACTACGATAAATGGCGGACACGTTATGCGGATCGTGAATATTCGCCAGCACCAGGGTCAGATCCTTCTGGCGCCAGGCGAGTACGCGCTCAATGCGAGCCCTGCGTTGTGGGCTGACTGTTCGGCTCATGTGCCCCACCCTGATCGTCCTGCATGAAACGTCGCTTTGCGTCCACGCTTGCCAATATGCCATTCTTCGGTCTATCGTGCCGACACAAGTTATCCTGCTTTTGCTGTTTTGTCAGCGTGTCGGCGTCCGGGCTGCTCCATGTCCACACGTCAATACTTCGAGGCCTTGTATGCGAGGCTCCATAAAAAAATGATCTTCTTCCAGGCAGCCATGTCGGCCGCCTTGTTACTGAATCCCGGCCTGAGTCTGGCTGCTGTCGGACGCCCTGCCATCCCCGGAGCGGAACTATCGGGAATCTGGACGCTGCCTTTTGTTTGCATGCTTTTGTCCATCGCCATCCTGCCATTGGCGCTGCCCCATATCTGGCGCCGCCATTTCGGAAAAATTTCCCTGTTCTGGGGCTTGACGTTTTTTGTTCCCTGCCTGCTTGTATACGGGCAATCCGTGGCCCTGTACGAATTTTTGCGCAGCATGCTTCTGGAATACATCCCTTTCATCATATTGCTTCTTTCTCTCTTCACTGTGGCAGGAGGCGTCCGCCTGACAGGCACTCTGGCCGGCACGCCGGTCGTTAACACCGGCATGCTGGCGGCAGGCGCCGCACTCGCAAGCTGGATGGGCACCACCGGCGCGGCCATGTTGTTGATCCGGCCTTTGCTGCGCGCCAACAAGCACCGTAGATACAAAGTCCATTCCGTGGTCTTCTGTATTTTTTTGGTCGCCAATATCGGCGGCGCGTTGACCCCGCTCGGCGATCCGCCGCTTTTCCTGGGTTTTTTGAAAGGCGTCAGCTTTTTCTGGACAACGAAGCATCTTTTCCTGATGACTGTTTCGCTTTCCCTGGCGTTGCTTATTCTGTATTTTATTCTGGATACGATATTTTTTGCCAAGGAAGGGCGTCCCAAACCACCAGCGGCGGACGATGACGAAAAGCTCGGGCTTGAGGGCAAGATAAATCTGCTGTTGCTTGCAGGTATCGTATCGGCCGTGCTCATGTCCGGCATCTGGCAGCCGGACGCCAAACCGTTCGCTATTTATGGGATCGAACTTGCGTGGCAGGACATCGCCCGTGATGTCATTTTGCTGATCATCGCCGGACTTTCGCTCACACTGACCTCCCGGGAATGCCGGGACAAGAACGAGTTCTCCTGGGGTCCCATTGAGGAAGTGGCAAAGCTTTTTCTCGGAATTTTTCTCAGCATGGTTCCGGCTGTCGCCATCCTCAAGGCCGGTGCCGACGGCGCGTTGGCGCCGCTCATCAAGTTTGTGTCTCGCGACGGCCAGCCGGTGGATTACATGTATTTCTGGCTTGCCGGCGGCTTATCGAGTTTTTTGGATAACGCGCCGGCCTATCTTGTCTTTTTTAATACCGCAGGCGGGGACGTCCAGCAGCTTATGGGGCCCATGTCCCGGACGCTGGCAGCCATTTCCGCGGGTGCGGTGTTCATGGGCGCCAATACGTATATAGGTAACGCGCCCAACTTCATGGTGCGAGCCATCGCCGAAAATCAGGGCGTTGCCATGCCCAGCTTCTTCGGGTACATGCTCTGGTCGGGCGGGATTCTCATCCCGGCGTTCATCATTCTGTCCTGGCTGGTGTTTTTGGAGACGTACTGTTCACCCACGCATCACTTCGCGAAAAAAACCGCGCGTTTTTCCACTCTATGACGCAAGCACGATCGTGTTCTACGGCAAGCATCGAACTCGAAGTATGCGGACGCGCCTGGAAACTGGGGCGTTCCGCAGACCTTGAAATGCTTTGGGCGCAGATGGGCGAGGGCGCCCTGGACGAGGACGAACGCCTTCCTTACTGGGCGGAGGTTTGGCCTGCCGGCATTGCCCTGTGCTCCTGGCTGTTTCAGATGCGAGATGCCATACGTGACCGTATTTGCGTGGACATGGGCTGCGGTTTGGGGTTGACGGCCCTTGTCGCGCAGTGGCTGGGCGCTCGAGTGCTGGCCATGGATTATGAACCGGAAGCCCTGCGGTATGCGCGCGAAAATGCCGCATGCAACGAAGTCGTTCCGCCGTTCTGGACAGTCATGGATTGGCGCAGGCCTGCCCTGGCGCCCCGTTGCGCCCGATACCTGTGGGGAGGGGATATCATGTACGAAACACGCTTTGCCTCGCCGGTTCTCGATTTTATGGAATATACCCTTGAGCCGGGCGGCTGCGCCTGGGTGGCGGAACCTTGCCGCAGCGTGTATAATGCCTTCCGTAGCGCCCTGCATTCCCGAGGATGGACAGGACGTTGCGTGTATGAACAGCCCGTAGAGGCGCTTTATGCCCAATCCGCGCCAGTGACGGTGCGCGTCTGGGAATTGATGCGCCAGCCGGGCATGCGCGGAGAGACGAGAGAGAGGTGAACATGGGGCGGATAGTGCGATTTGGCGTTTCGCTGGATGCGGAGTTGCTGACTTTTTTCGATGCATTGTGCGCCCAACGTGGATACGGCAACCGTTCGGAGGCCATCCGCGATCTTATTCGCAAAACGCTTGTGGAAGAAAGCTGGGAACAAGA
>JAIRVN010000223.1 GCA_031253875.1 Deltaproteobacteria bacterium
CATGTCGCCCCACCACGAAAGAAAATTCGGCTGCCACTGCTCGAGCGCGCGTTGCAGCGCGCGGTCGTCGGCGAGATTGACGTTGTTGGGGATCTTTTCGCTGTAGTTGATGGTGGACATATCGGTTCCTTGCGGCTATGGCGGGTCGGCTGCGATCACACGCGAGCGAGGTCGAACTGCGCCTTGCTGCCCTTGCCGTACACCTTGAGGGCGCCCTTTTCGCCTACCGCGTTGGGGCGATTGAAAATCCAGTTCTGCCACGCGGAGAGCCGCCCGAAAATGCGCGTCTCCATGGTTTCAGGCCCGTTAAAGCGCAGATTCGCTTCGAGGCCCGTGAGCGCGTCCGGCGACATGGCCGCGCGCTCTTCCAGTGCGATGCGGATCTCGTGCTGGCGGGCGAATATGCCGGATTGCTGTCCGGTGAAGCTTCCGCGGAGACACTGGCGGATATATGTCCCGGACGTATCCGTTGCATCGGCGCGATGGAACAGAACGCCTTGATCGGGCTTGTGGCCGGGGCGCAGACCCTGGTTTTTCCCTCGTTCTATGAAGGTTTCGGTCTGCCGCCGTTGGAAGCGTTGGCAGCCGGCACTCCTGTCCTGGCTGCGGATATCCCCCCGATACGTGAGGTGTGTGCGGAACATGTCCGCTATTTTTCTGCTGACAGCGAGGAGCAATTATCACAAAATCTTCTTGCAATGCTGGCTGTCTCTTCGGAAGAACGCAGGGCGCGCGGCGAAGCCGGGCGTGCTTACGCACGGCAATTCTCGTGGGAAACGGCGGCCGGCAAAACCACAAATGTTTTACGCAGGAGTCTGCTTCCGCACTAACTGTGCGGAAAAGAACAGCGAACACGCCCTGAAAAAAACTGCACCTGGAAAGCGTCATTCGAGGACATTGCGCAGCATGCCGGGCAGTGCGGCCGGGCTGACGCCCACCTGTACACCCGCGTTTTCCAGGGCCTTGACCTTGGCTTCCGGTCCGCCGCTCCCCGCGCGGATGATAGCGCCGGCATGGCCGAAGCGTTTGCCCGGAGGGGCAGAGCGCCCGGCAATCAGGCCCACCACGGGTTTGGTCATGGTTTTGATAAAAGCGGCGGCCTGCTCTTCGGCGTAGCCGCCTATTTCGCCGATCAGGGCCACGGCCCTGGTTCCCGGATCCCGTTCAAACCACTCCAGCACGGGCACAAAGCCGGTACAGGCCACAGGGTCGCCCCCTATGCCGATGGCGGCGCGCTGGCCCAAGCCTGCGGCGCTGAGGTTGCCTACCACTTCATAGGACAAGGTAGCGCTGCGGCCCACCACGCCGATGGCCCCTGCGGCGAAGATGTTCGCGGGCATGATGCCGAGCTTGCCGTGGCCGGGCACAAACACGCCGGGGCAGTTGGGTCCTATGACGGTCGCATCCATCTGTCTCGCCCGTTCGCGTATTTCCAGGGCATCACGCACGGGCACGAACTCGGTGACGATGACGATGAAGCGTATGCCCGCGTCCATGGCCTCGCAAGCGGCGCCGTAGACAAAAGGAGGGGGAACGAAGATGACCGTGGCGTTGGCGTCCAGTTTTTCCACGGCATCACCCACCCGGTCGTACACGGGCAGACCTTCCACTGTCCGGCCTTGCTTGCCCGGGGTGACGCCTGCCACCAGGTTGGAGCCGGCTTCAAGCATCCATTTGGTCTGCTTGCTGCCCACCGTGCCGGTGATACCCTGGACAATGCCGCGCAGGGGATAATCAATGCCGAAAAGTTTCATACGGCCACCCCCAGAATGGAAGCAAGACGGGCCACTGCCTTTTCGGACTGGACATCCTTGCACACATGGACATTGGGCAGTGTTTCCAGCAGCGCCCAAGCCTCTTCCTGTTGATTGCCAAGAATTTTTGTCACCACGGGCCGTTCATGCCCACATTTTTCCAGTGCGGCGGCAATGCCCTGCGCTGCGTCCAGCATGCGGTTGATGCCTCCGTATAGATTGATGATGAGACCTTTGACCGAGGGCATACGCAAAAGCATGGCGACCGCGCCCTCCAGCATGGACACGGAGATGCCGCCGCCCGTATCCAAAAAGTTAGCCGGAGCGAGGCCCTTGCAGCGCAGCATATCCAGCGTTGCCATGCCAAGCCCCGCACCGCTGGCGATGACGCCGATTTCCCCATCCAGAGGCACAAAGGAAACCCCCAAGCGTTTGGCTTCCTGTTCCAGGGGGGTACATTCCGTATCCCGCACCATTTGGAGAGCCGGCTGACGATAGAGCGCACTGTCGTCTACCTCCAGCTTGCAGTCGAGGACCGCCGGCGTGCCGTCCGCCAGGAGCGCCAAGGGGTTGATCTCCAGCAGCATGGCGTCCAGGTCCCGACTGGCCCGGAGCAGGATTGTCAGACACAACGCCAAGGGTTCGGGTTGATCCACGCCCGCTTTTGTGAGCCAGGCGCGCATCTCGTGGAGCGGCAGATCCCGGCCCGGCGCGGTGTGCAAGCGCAGGACGGCTCCACTGTCCGTTGCGGCCAGGTTTTCGATCTCCATGCCGCCGCTCAGGCACAAAAGCACATCCACGCTGCCCGTATCCTGGTTGACCATGACGGCGGCATAGTATTCCTTTTGTGGAGGCAGGGCTTCTTCCACCAGCACCCTGTCCACGATATGGCCGTGGATGGTCATGCCGAACATGGCCGAGGCCGCTTTGACGGCTTCATCGGGATCGGCGCAGAGTTTCACCCCTCCCGCCTTGCCTCGACCGCCGATGGGCGCCAGAGCCTTGACTACGCAAACGCAGCCCAGTTGCTGCGCCGCGTTCCGGACCTCTTCAGCCGTTGCGGCGAGCCTGCCGGCAGGCGTACGCAAGCCGTAAGCGGAAAGACACTGTTTGGCCAGATGCTCGGGGACAATCATGTTGTAGTTCCTTATGTGTTTTGCGCCTGCATACGATGGTTTCCGGAGCAAACCGCCTCCCGGCATGCATAACGATTTCGTGTTGTGGCGGCAATCTAAACCTTTGGAAAAAAACCGTGGGCTGGATTCAGTTTACTTCAAATACGGGCGCTGATCCGTCGGGTATGGATACCATGATCGTTGAGAGTAATCCTTGACAATTCGTAAAGATATCATTATTGATACTAAAAAGGAATTCATGTGGGCAGCATACCAAAAATCCTTGAAAAGATGCGCTCGCAAGCGATAGCACGCCTTGAACTTGAAGGAGAAAGAACATGAACGTCAAGCAATACGCTTATCGCGTTATCTGGTCGGAAGAAGACCAAGAGTTCATCGGGCTGTGTGCCGAGTTCCCCAGTCTTTCATGGCTGGACGAAGATCAGGAGAAGGCTTTGCAGGGCATCGTTGCGCTGGTCAGAGATACAGTTGCCGACATGCGGGCCAATGGGGAGAGTACGCCCGCACCGCTTGCTCTGCAAAAATATTCCGGTAAGTTCATCCTCCGCACCACACCGGAACTGCACCGTGAACTCACCATGCAGGCGGCAGAGACCGGGATAAGTCTGAATCGTCTGGTAAACAGCCGGCTTACTGAGAGGCGTATATAGCGCCCCAGCCGGAGGTATTCGCTCTACTCCACCTTTTCCCATCCCTTGTCTTCACATTGTCGGCAACGAACGCATCGTACTGTTCCTCGATCTGCTCCCTGTCACTGGATATGCAGCCTTGACGACGCAAACGCAGCCCAGTTGCCGCGGGTATGGTCCGGGAAGCGAAATTTTGGGAGACAAGGGTCAATTATAAATATTTAATAAATAAAAATGGTTGACAAAAAGGTGAATTCTGCATTCTATGGAAGCGTTGCACGTCAAGCGGCTGATGCTGCTTCATTGCCGCGCAAGACAGGGAAACAGCATGCCCGACCCGATACAGGATGTACGCCACGCGGCTCTGACTGGACACGCGCTTTCTGCCGAAGAGGCTCAGAGGCTCATTCCTCTTCTTTCTTCACGGCTCGTAGCGATTATTGCCGCAGCCGGACTCACTTCCAGGCCGGAACGCTTTACTTGCGGCATCATCAACGCCAAGTCCGGCCGCTGTACCGAGGACTGCGCTTTCTGTACACAATCTCGCTACCACAAAACCAATGCTCCGGTCTATCCTCTGATCGCGGAGGAATTGCTGCTCCAACGCGCCCGCGAACTGAC
>JAIRVN010000022.1 GCA_031253875.1 Deltaproteobacteria bacterium
ACACAATGGGTATTCAGCGACAGGTTTGATTTCAAAAAAGTCTCTTTCGTGCCACAAGGAGGTCTCAGGGAAGGCAATTGAGGCATGTTTTACAGGACGTCAGACAATTTGGCATCCCCACGCCCGACACCGTGGCGGATTGTGGGTCTGCGGTCGAGCTTGCCATTCTTCAATGCGTGGAATACGATACAGGCAAACATTCATGCGGAGGCGGCATGTCAAAAAAACTTCCCCCTGAAACGAATTACGAATTCGATATTGACACTACCATTGAAAAACTGGGACCACGTAAGGTGGATTCCCAGTTGCCTTTCAAATACTTTGCCGATAACCGGCGCACCAAGCTTGTTCTGGATAGGGAACACGCCGAGGAACTCGCCACGCCCGTTTCCGTGGAGTTCCAGGCTGCCGGGCCGCGTCAAAAGCTATATTTTGACCCCAGTCGCGCCAAATGCGCCATTGTCACCTGCGGAGGACTCTGCCCCGGCGTCAACGACGTCATCCGCGCTTTGGTCATGGAAGCCCATCATCAATATAAAGTCCCGGCCATTTTAGGCATCAGCTACGGACTGGAAGGTTTTATTCCCGAGTATCGGCACAAGGTATGGGAGCTGACGCCAAGCATGGTTTCCGACCGGCATCTGTACGGCGGCACCATGCTCGGTTCCTCGCGCGGACCGCAATCTTCCGAAGCGATTGTGGATTCTCTGGAACGCATGAACATCAGTTGCCTGTTCATTATCGGCGGCGATGGAACATTGAGGGCCGCAAGCGCCATTGTGAAGGAAATTCGTTCCCGCAACCTGCGCATTTCCGTGATCGGCATCCCGAAAACCATTGATAACGACATCAATTTCGTTCCCCAGTCTTTCGGCTTCGAGACTGCCGTTGACAAGGCGACAGAAGCTATCCAGTGTGCGCATACCGAAGCCGAGGGAGCGCATAACGGCATCGGCCTGGTTAAGCTGATGGGGCGGGAATCCGGTTTCATTGCGGCTCAGGCCTCGCTTTCGCTGAAGGAAGTCAATTTCGTTCTCATTCCTGAAACGCCATTCGTTCTGGACGGCCCAGGCGGACTTTTGCCCGCACTGGAAGAACGCTTGATATCGCGCAAGCATGCGGTGATCGTTGCTGCGGAAGGTGCCGGCCAGCACCTCATGCGGCAAGCGACCGCCAACACGGACGCTTCCGGCAATGTGATGCTCAGCGATGTGCTGGTTATGCTGAAAGACGCCATTCAGACGCATTTCAAGCAAAAGGGCGTGCCCATATCGTTGAAGACCATCGACCCCAGCTACATCATTCGTTCCGTGCCGGCCAACGCCAATGACCGTGTGTATTGCGGCTTCCTTGGCCAGCATGCCGTGCATGCGGCCATGGCCGGAAAAACGAACATGGTTGTGGCAAAAATTATGGACCGCTACGTGCATGTGCCCTTGGATTTGATCATCCGCAAGCGCCGTAAACTGAATATCTATTCCGATTTTTGGCGTGCTGTGATTGAATCGACAGGGCAGGGCGACTTGGCGGGCATGATGCCGGAAGAAGACGGCGCGTAATAAGAATATCAGCATGCTGCGTCAGCTGAAAGCCTCCGCCGGGTCCGGCAAAACCCACGAGTTGACTGAGCGTTTTCTTGAACTGCTGACACATGCGCGTCCAGCCCTGTATACGCCTTCCTGTACCGGAGCGCCCGCACGAACTCCGCCCCCGGCGCATGCTTGGGGCGATATCATGGCCGTTACCTTTACCAATCGTGCTGCCGCAGAAATGAAGGAGCGCGTTGTCAAGCGGCTGAAAGAAGCCGCGCTGGGCAAACATCCTCTGCCTCCGCCCTGGACGCCCGCGCTGGCAGCAGGCTGGATACAATGCATTATACGCCAGTACGGCAATCTGAATATCCGCACCATCGACAGTCTGCTCCAACAGATAGTATCCGCTGCAGCCTTGGAACTTGGCCTGTCTCCGGAATTTACGCCGGTTTATACCAGCGCTGAAGCCTTGGCCCCGTATCTGGACGCCCTGATGGAGCGTGCCTGGCGAGGAGATGAAGAACTGCGCATGCTGATCCGCGAATGTTGCCGGAATCTGCTTTTTCACGCGAATCACAAAGGCTTCCTGATGGGGGGCGGTATTGCCGTCCGGCTTGTTTCGCTGCTTGATTACGCTCTGTTGCAGGGCCTGCCGGAAGACGCCGGGGCGGATGCGCTGGAGCATGCCCTTGCCGCGCTGAACCGTGATTATGCCGAGAGTGCGCGTGATATGTCGCACGTTCTGGAAAAGGAATCATTGAGCGCACACAAAAATTTCGTCGCGCTGCTCGCCAAGGCGCCGGAGCTGAATGCCGAGAGACCCTCCGTGTATCTGAATAAAAACGGGATAGAGGAATGTCTGACCGGCGCTTCCAGGAACAAGGCGTCACGGCGTGCGCAAGACGCGTATGCCCGTCTCTGCGCCAGTGCGGATACCCTGGTAAGGCAGGGCAAGATAGTGCGTCTTGCACTGGAAAAGCTGCCTTTTGTGACCCTGGTTTCCCGCCTGATAAGCGATTTTGCTGAAGGCCAGCGCCGTCAAGGCACACTGCCCGCTATCCGCATCCCGGAACTCGCTCGCCGGAGCATGGAGGAAGCGTGCAACGTGTCGGCCTTGCTGTGCCGCTTGAGTTCGCGTCTTATGCATATCCTTATTGACGAATTTCAAGATACCAGCCGTGCGCAATGGACGGCGCTACGTCCTCTGGCGCTGGAAGCGCTTGCGCAGGGCGGTTCTCTGACCTGGGTGGGGGATGTAAAGCAGGCTGTTTACAACTGGCGTGGGGGAGATGCCGCTCTCTTTGATGCCCTGTTGCACGACCCCGGCCTGCGGGCTATCGTTCCGGAACCGCGTTGTCACAGTCTGCCCACCAACTGGCGGAGTCGGGAAGAAATCGTCAAATTTAACAACGCGCTGTTTTCTCTGCTGGCGTTACCCGAGTATGCACTGAACGCCCTGGAGTGTCTGTTGCCGGAAATGCCGCCCGAGGTCATCGGCGCGGCGGCGGGAGAAGTAAGTCAGACTTTTACGGCCGCTGGACAGCTTTTGCCGGATCGGCCCGCCTCGCGTGGGGGTTTTGTTCGCGTGTTCCCCATAGAGGGAGACAATGCGGCGGAGCTTGAAGAGGCAGTACGCGAAGAGCTTGAAAACAGCATGGAGCGCATCGCTGCGCGCCGTGCCTGGGGGGAGATCGCGATCCTGGTGCGCAGCAATGGACAGGCTGCGTCCGCAGCCGCCTGGCTGATGGAAAAAGGTATTCCGGTGCTTACGGAAAACAGTCTGGTTCTGGCGGAACATCCGCTTGTGCAGCAAAGCATCGCGTTTTTGCACTTTGTTCATAATCCGTTGAATGAAAGTGCGTTCTGGGAAGTGTGCACCGCTCCGCTCTCTACGGAACTGAGCGGACTCACGCGGAAAGATTTGCATAACTGGGCCGTCGGCAGCGCGCTTGACGGGCCGTTGTATCTTCGCTTTCGCGATGCATTTCCCGCAATCTGGTCGAAATTGTTTGCGCCGTTTTTCCCTTGCGGGCTTATGAGTCCCTACGATCTCCTGCAGGAATTTTTCAGCCGTTTTAACGTCATGGAACGTTTCTCCAAGGGGGCGGCCTTTCTGCGACGCCTGTTGGAGATCGCGCACGCGGCGGAAGGGCGGGGATATGCTTCGCTGGCATCTTTTTTCGACAAATGGGCGGAAGGCGGTATGGAGGAAAAGTTGCCCATGCCGGAAGGCATGGACGCTGTACGGGTGATGACCATCCACAAGGCCAAAGGTCTGGAGTTTCCCGTGGTGCTTGTTCCCGGAACGCACTGTGCTTTGCGTCCCGACAATCCGATTACTGAAGTCACGCTGAACTTGGCCGGCGCGAACGGCAGACTGGAAGAAGCGCGCGTGCTTGTGCCGCGTTGCAAGGAAACGGGAGCGGCACATTATCAGGCCATGGCCGCGGGCGCACGAGAAATGCTGCACTTGCTCTACGTGGCCTTTACCCGTGCGACGGATGAACTGCATGTTTTCCTTACGAACAGCGCTTCTTTCCGGCAGCGCAAGAACATAAGCGTGGTGCTTGAAGGATTACTGCCCAAAATCGGTATCAGTCCCGGCAAAGAATATGTCAAAGGAGCGCTGCGCGCCACAAACCCGGCGTTTGTGGAGATGGATACGGAAATATCGTCTGAGGATGCAACGGCCGATACTCCTTTTGACAACGCATTGCGGACAGAGGATGGAGCAGGCTGGCGTCCCATGCGTTGGCTGCCCCGCTTGCGGATTCACCGTGCCGCATGTGTCGGGACGTTCGCCATGCGGCCCGAAGCGCGCGGTATGCTGGCGCATAGATGTTTGGAGTTTTTGACTCCTACCGGACAGGCGCGGACAGATGCCGAACGGGCTGTCTTGCTTGGGCTGGGCGCTTCACGCATGCATCTTTCTCAGGAACAGCGCGACAATCTGACAGAGGCTCTGGGCTGGTACGCAGCTCTGCCTCAGGCGGCTTCCTGGCTGGAACACGGCAGTGCCGAGCATTCCCTGCTGGACGAGAACAATACGCTGCACCGTGTGGATTTGCTGGTGGACGAAGGCGACAGGTACACGGTGCTGGAATACAAAAGCGGCAATGTGGAGCCAGGGCATGTGCCGCAAGTGCGACGTTACCTCACTTTGTTGGAGCGCGCCTGCGGCAGACGAACCCGCAGCGTGCTGATCTACCTTGATTTGCGGCGTTGCCGTTGCGTCACGCTTGACAGTGAGACGACACTGCTCATGCGGCCGGAGGAATGGACATGACGCCCTTTGTGCTCATTCCCTGGCAGAATGCTTTTCTGGAGGGGCTTAAACAGCATATTCTGGAAGAATGCCAGGGAATTCCCGGGCAGGCTGTGGTGATCTTTCCTCACAATAGACCCAGGCGCTACTTGGTCGAATTGTTCAAAACAGATGCAAAACTGCCGCGTCCGCTGCTCTTGCCGCGCTTTTTGACCATTCAGGAATTGTTCATGCTGTGCCGGGCGCGTCTGCCCCTGCGGCTCGCGCACAGGGTGGGACTGCTGGAGGCCGTATCCATGCTGCACCGTTGTGTGCGGGAATTGGCGCTGCAAAACCCCCTGCCTGCGCGTTTGGGGGAGTTGGAACTGGCGGACTTTTTCCCTTGGGGCGTACGGCTTTTCGCTCTGCTGGAAGAATGCTGGAGCCAGAATGTGCAGCCAAAGGACATTACGCACGCTGAAGCCGAAGTTTCGTCCCCGGCGGCGGAGTTGCTGGCCATGCTTGGTTGCATACATGAGCGGTTTACAGACATATTACTGGCGCAGCAGGCTTCAAGCCAGGGACTGGATGCCTTCACCGTCGCCGGCAACCTGAGTTTGCTTCCTCCTCTGTTTCCTGAGAGCCGGATTTTTCTGGCGGGCTTTGTAGCCTTGACCGGCGCAGAAGATGCGGTACTCAAGCATCTGTGGAATGATGGAGCGAGAGTCTGCCTGCACAGCGATCCGGCTTTGTGTTTTTCGGATATGGCACACAAGGCGCACTGGTCCTGCGAGGAACATGTCCGTTGGCTGCGTCGATGGAATGCCAAGGCCGAACTGCACGCGCCGCCCAACGAGACAAAGGCCGAACTGCATTTCCTGGCAGGGTATGATCTGCACTCTCAATTACATGAACTTGGCCGTATTTTGAAAACAGACGGAGAAGATCCGCCTTCCACGGCCGTGCTGTTGACGGATCCTTCTTTGCTCATGCCTGTACTGCATCATCTGCCGTGCAAGGATGTGAACATCTCCATGGGCTATCCCCTGGAACGTTCTCCCTTGTGGCGTCTTCTGGAAATCCTTTTTCATATCCAGGAGGGGCGGCGCGAGGACGGACGGTATTATTGGCGTTCCGTGCTGGAATACCTGCGTCATCCGTATCTGCGCGCGTTTACGTCCGGAGAGGGCAGCATACGTGAAAGTCTGGGCATTATGGAAGAACACTTGCTTGCCGGCGGACGCTTTATCGATCCGCATGCGCTGCTGGCCTATCTCGATCCCGGTGATGCGGCGACAGCCTTGTGCGGTGAACTGCTCCACAGGGGTATGGACGGCATAGCCGCGGCGCGCAGCCCTCGGGAACTCGCGTTGGCGCTGGAAAACTTTTGCCGTCTGTTGCTGGAACAGGGGGAAAAATTCTGGCAGGACTATCCCATTGATGCGGAATGCCTGTTCAGGCTCATGGAGCGGGTACTGCCCGCGTTGTGTGACAATGAGTTGGCGGACAACGCATTTCCGCCTGTTTTTTTGTATGCGTTGGTGCGGGAATGCGTATGTGCGGAGAGGGTGCCCTTTGAGGCGGATCCGCTGATGGGCGTTCAGGTGCTTGGTATGCTGGAAACGCGCCTGCTGCATTTTGAACGTATTTTCGTACTGGACGCCACGGATGATCGTCTTCCCGGCGTAGCCCGGCAAGATCCATTCTTGCCGGACGCCCTGCGTGCGGCCTTGGAATTGCCTCACGCGGACAAGCGCAATCAGCTCATGGGGCACACACTTTTCCGTTTGCTGGCCGGCGCCGGAAGCGCGTACTTCTTTTGGCAGGAGGGCGTGCAGCGTACCGCGCTGTTTGATGGCAAAAAGCTGCGCAGCCGTTTTGTTGAGGAACTCCTCTGGGACATGGAACAGGCCGAAGGCAGATTGTTTAGCGCAGGCCGTCCGCCGATCGCTCTTGCCGAACTTTCTTTCGTGCCGCCTCGCCGGGAACGGCGCGGCATGGAGCGCAGTCCGGAGCTGGACGCCGCTATGCGCAGGATGTTGGCTGGGCCGCTTTCGGCGAGCAGCTTGAACAGCTATGTGCGGTGCCCCTTGCGTTTCATCTGGGAACGGTTGTGCCGCATCCGCCCTATGAAAGAAATCAACGAGGGTGATGATCCGGCGGCCGTCGGCGAATTGATCCACAAGACTCTGTTCGAACTGTTTCGTCCCTGGCTGGGAAAAACGGCATACAAGGGAGATATCGGCGTGCGGCATGTGCAGGAATGCTTTGCGGCGCTTCTCCGGGAATCCTCCCTCTATGAGCTGCTGCCGCCGGATAGCTACTATATGCTGGAACTGGCCGGGCCGGAGCGCCTGCGTCGCTTTCTTGTAGCCCAACCGGAAGAGACGCGTATTGTTGCCTTGGAAAAAACATACACGCGAGAGCTCGTGCACCCCTGGGGCAGGCATATGCTGACAGGCGCTGTGGATCGCGTGGATATACGGCCTGACGGCGCGCTGATTCTTGACTATAAGACGGGTTCTCTGGCCCGGCTTGATCCGGGTGTGTGGGAGGATATGTCTTTCTGGCAACGGCTTGTAAGCTGGAACGGCGGCCAGGATACCGAACCATTATCAGAGGTATATGAACGACTGCCGGATGTACAGCTCCCGTGTTATTTACATCTTTGCGCACAGGACGGATTCGTGCCGCCGGATGCGGGGTATAACGCGGCCTGGGTTGAACTGCGGGACAACGGAGAAGAGCGTCCACTTTTCAAGGAAAGCTTGCGGGACAAGACGCGCACGCGTCTGCTGCACGAACAACTGCCTCTGCTTTTTGGGACTATATTTCGGCATATGGAATGCAGTCCTGTCTTTTTGCCCCGCGAAGGCAGGCATTGCCAGTGGTGCCCCCATGGGAATCTCTGCCTGCATTAACGCCGAGCAAGCTTATGGTTGTATGTAGCGTGCTTGTACTCACCTCCGGCATCTCCCGCTTTTTCCCGAGGTTTTTGTGAACAGCCAAATCTTGCTCGAACTGGACGGTGTTTCCGTCACCCTGCAAGGCGTCCACGCTCTGCGGGATATCAGCTTTTCCATCAGCCGTGGCGAACATAGCGCACTGCTCGGGCCCAACGGCGCAGGCAAGTCCACACTGCTCAAGGTGATGCGCGCCGAATGTTTCCCTTCGACCAATACAGCGCGGCTCCTCTGGTATCCGAATGACAGACCTGAAGACGCCCCTCTTGCCGGACGCGAGCTGTGCGCCCTGGTTTCCATTGCGCACACCGAACTCTACCTGCGCCAAAAATGGCAAATCACCGGGGAAGAGCTTATTCTCAGCGGTCTGTACGACACTCCGCTACTCTACAATACCGTAACCGAGCAAGAACGGATTCTGGCAATACAACTTGCCACAAATTTGGATTTGGCGGAACTGCTGCGTACGGATATCAGCACGCTTTCGCAGATGCGAATCAGTATGCTGCTTTTTGCCCGAGCTTGCATACGCAAGCCGCGCCTCCTGCTGTTGGATGAATTTATTGATGGATTGGATACGCGCTATCGCACGGCTCTCTTGACCAATCTGGAGGACATCGCCAAGGAAAGCACGCTTATTCTTGCCACACACCGCCC
This sequence comes from Deltaproteobacteria bacterium, assembly GCA_031253875.1. GTDB lineage: Bacteria > Desulfobacterota > Desulfovibrionia > Desulfovibrionales > Desulfovibrionaceae > WRKB01. The sequence goes on from JAIRVN010000022.1 coordinate 8,397, forward strand.
GGAAAACCTGCCTTCCTTCGTGCGTCGGGTCATCCGCATGGAAGAAGGATACATCGCGGCTGTGGAGAATCTTGCAAGCATGGGCCGGAATTCAGGGGCTGAGCTTGTGCCGGACGAGACGAAGTGGGAACATGAGGAAAAACATACGGTGTTTTCATTGAAAAACGTCAGCGTGTATATTGACGGCATACCCGCGCTCCACAGCGTCAATTGGAACGCGCATGCGGGCGAACACTGGGCGTTGGCCGGCGGGCCGGGTTCCGGCAAATCCACGTTTATGCGCTTGCTCGCAGGAGATCATTATCCCGCCTATGGCGGCAGCATTACAAGGATTCTGCCCGGTGAACACGAACCTCTGTGTGCGCTGTCGGATATCCGCAAACATATCCGTCTGGTGTCCGGGGATATGCAGGCTTATTATGCCTATAATCTCTTGGGGGAAGAATTTGTGTGCAGTGGCCGGACAGGCAGTATCGGCATGTATTATGGCGCGGACGAGGCAGAACGCGCCGAGGCTCGCGCCTGCCTTGAGCTTGTGGACGCGCTGCATCTGGCGGATCGGGCCATCCGTACCTTATCTACCGGACAGTTGCGCAGACTTGTTTTGGCACGAGCTTTAATCGGTTCCCCGAAGGTGCTGCTCCTGGATGACCCCTTTGCCGGATTGGATGCGCGTTCCCGCGCACAAATCCGGGCTGTTTTGCACAATCTTGTGCAAAACCAGGGCATACAGACGATTATGACCACCCCCTCTCCCGAGGATTTTCTGCCGCAGACGGCATACCTGGCGCATCTTGAAGCAGGACGGCTTCAAAGCGGCGTTTTCTCTGACCGATAAACCCTGCCTTGCCTTCCGGCTTTTTTTACTCTATGAACGGTATGCGCGCGTCCGGCGCTTATGCGCTCGTAGCTCAGTAGGATAGAGCGATTGCCTCCTAAGCAATAGGCCGCGTGTTCGATTCACGCCGAGCGCACCAGAAAATCAAGCACTTACGATAAAAAGTAGGTGCTTTTTTTGTACTATTTGACTTTTTGCTCCTTTTTTGCTCCAGTGACAAAAAAGGAGGTAATCATGGCATCGATTAGAAAGAGGGGGCATTTACAATGGGAAGCACGAATACGTCGCAAAGGCTACCCTATTACTTGTAAAACTTTCGAACTTAAGTCTGACGCCGAAAAGTGGGCGCGCGAAATTGAAGGTGAGATGGACCGGGGTTCTTTTGTATCTCGTTCAGAGGCAGAAAGTACTACTTTAAAAGAAGCTTTTGATCGTTATCTGTCTGAATGTATTCCAAAATTTGCTAATCCTCGAAATGAAGGAAATCGGGTCAAGGCAATGCAGCGCCGCGCAATATGTACAAAAATACTTGCGGCAATTAGAGGTAAGGATGTTGCTGATTATATACTTGAACGCGAGGCTGACGGAATGTCTGGCAATTCTATAAGGTTAGAAATTAACACAATTTCTAAACTTTTTAAAACTGCCATAACATCTTGGGGGATGGAGTCGCTAGTAAATCCGGTTTCGAAAGTACAGAAGCCCAAAGTTAATCCCGGCAGAAA
>JAIRVN010000056.1 GCA_031253875.1 Deltaproteobacteria bacterium
CATATGTTCCATATAGTGCAGCACGGCTGCATTCAGTCCGGCGAAAGCCGGAGTATTGGGTGTCCCCGCTTCAAGGCGCGTGGGCATGTCCTCGGGCTGTCGGCGTACATCGCCCTTGACTCCCGTTCCACCGACAAAAGTCGGATTGAGCTGTATTGCGGGCGAGACATACAGTACACCGGTTCCCATAGGGCCTCTAAGCCCTTTATGCCCTGGAAAGGCAAGCATATCGGCGTATAATTCATCCGGTTTGACAGGGATTCTCCCAACTGTCTGACTTGCGTCCAAAAGAGTCGCCGCGCCGACGGATTTTGCTTTTTGAAACCATAACCGGACGGGATTGATGCGTCCGGTCACATTGCTGGCGTGCGTCATAATTACAAGGCGCGGCCTTTGCGCCAACAGCTTGTCATATACGTTTTCATCAAGCTGTATATCTTGTTCAAGCGGCACATGCTCCACTCTGACGCGGTATAGGTCTTCCAAGCAAGCAAGAGGGCGCAATACGGAGTTGTGTTCCATGACAGTGGCAATAACAAGATCCTCCTGCTTTAAGCCAAGCCCAAGGATTGCCGTATTCAAGCCGTATGTTGCGCCCGATGTAAATGCTGTCTGGCAAGCGCTTACGCTCAACAGCCGGGCCATATTTTTCCGGCATTGCTCCAAACTGTCGGACGCATCGCTCGCTTCCCTTCCGGGAATTTGCGGATAGCTTTGCAACGATTGCGTGACAGCCTCTAAAACTCCGGGTGCAAGAGGATATGCGGCCGCTGCATTGTTGAAATATATACGCTGCATTGCTTTCATATAAAATTTTTGAAGTCAAAAGTTGAAGAATAATCAGTAATGGTGTACTTAAATGCTCAGCTATTTTTAGACGCATTCTTTGCAAATACTTTATCTGTTGCATTATAACTTTTCACTACTGTATTCAAGTATGCAATCTTTTCAAATTAATTAAAATATTTACTTTCAAATGAACGAGCAAGTATTGCGCATGCATGTATTGCAATATCAACTGTTTCATCTGTACTAGCATTATCGATTATGAATACGTTAGAGCATCCCTGTGCAAATGCATGTTTAACAGTAGATTATATAATATATTCTTAATTCAATACACACATGACAGCATTAAGTATCATAGATATTCACTGCACTACATGTAAGATTCTCATTGATCCATATTTCACATTCTTATTCCAAGGAGATGGCCAGGCGGAATCCGACATCGCCGCCCCGGCTGTCCGGCATGATGAACTCCCTGTAAGCTGATCGGGCGGACTCGGCGTTGTAGCTCCAGCTGCCGCCGCGAGCCACACGCCCGGCGCCTGACGATGGTCCTTTGGGATCAGTCTCGGGGCTGTCGGCGTAATACTTCCCCCCAAACCAGTCTTGAGTCAGTTCAAAAACATTGCCATGTACATCATGCAATCCCCAGGCATTGGGCTGCTTTTGGCCCACAGGATGGGACGTGCTGTCGGAACTGCCGAAATACCATGCATACCCGGACAACGCGCCGCTGTCGTCTCCGAAGGAATATGCGGTGGTCGTCCCCGCGCGAGCTGCATATTCCCATTCTGCTTCAGTGGGCAGGCGATAGCGGTTGTGCCCTTCCTTGACGTTCAAACGCCGGATGAACTCCTGCGCGTCGCTCCAAGACACAGAATCCACAGGATGATCAGGGCCTTTACATCTGCTTGGATTGTTCCCCATCACCGCCATCCATTGTTCTTGGGTCACTTCGTATTTGCCCAGGTAAAAAGCCTTGCTGATAGTCACCCTGTGCGGCGGCGTTTCATTACGCTCCTCAGCATTTGGGGGTGAACCCATCATAAATGAACCGGCCTGAATGAGCACAAATTCGATGCCGATACTGTTGGTGAATTGCGCTGCCGGAGCAGCGACGGCTGCTACAGTGCTGCATAACGTGAACGTCAACAACAGGGCATTCCATATTTTCATATTCAAGACATGCTCCGTGGTCATTTTATGGTTTGGTTGGGCAACAGCCGACAGTCCCCATGCAATATTTTGGCGAGCCATTTTGCCATATCCGGGCGAGCCATCTTAAAGAACTCAATGAACCCATGTTGCACATTTCAAGCCGTGCTCCAGGGCCAAATCCACCGCCTGTTTGTATTCCTCCGGCCTCAGGGGCCGAAGCAAGGCCGGCAGATCCCGAAACTCCTCAGGACTGTTGAGCGCCAGGTACATAGGCCGATACTGGGCCATAAGGTTCAGGCGCAAGTCCGGGCCAAAATTCTCCGCCAACCAAGGAATCAGGCGGCTGGTCCGGGCCAGGTCTTCCGGCATAATCAAATGGCGAACAAGCAGTCCGCGTCGGGCCGGGCCGGGTCCGTCCGGCTTCAGATGCCCCACTTGGCGAAACATTTCTCGCAGGGCCAGGCGATTGATCCGTGCGTAATCCCCCGCGCCCAGCAATCGAGCGGCCAACGGGTCCTCTTCTTCCGCCCGTTCCTCCCGCAAGGGCGCCAGCTTGGCGTCCGGCAGATAAATATCCACCAGGCCGTCCATGAGGCGCAGGGCCTCCAGAGAATCGTAACCGCCACTATTGTAGACAATGGGCAGGTTCATGCCCCATGCTTTGGCCAGGCGCAGGGCCGGAACGATTTGCCGTACATGGGGCGTGGGGGAGACGAGATTGATGTTCAAAGCCCCTTGGACTTGCAGCTCCAGCATGATTGCCGCCAGATCCTCCGGGGTGACTTCCCGTCGGCGTATGTCCGCCACACGGCCTGTCGCGTCCGGCAGGGTTTGGGAAATCTGCCAGTTTTGGCAAAAAACACAGTGCAGATTGCAGCGGGTGAAAAAGATTGTCCCGGATCCTCCCTGGGCCGGATCCGTGCCGGAGATGGACGGTTCTTCGCCGTGATGGAGAAAAGCGGAGGAAATCTCCGCCCGCTCGCCCGCGGCGCAACGCCCCCTGTCCCCTTCCGCCCGGCGCGCCGGGCAGCGGTGGCCGCAAAGGCTGCAGGCAACATCTGTGGATTGTACATCATTCATGGTTTGAGCCATAGCTTACCTGGAGTTGATATGCGCCGTCAAACCGTGTAACCTCTCTCACATATGCTGCTTTTCAAACATGCTTTCGCATGTTTGCAACCACCCCGGAAGGAGAACACAATCATGAAAATCGGCTTCATCGGACTCGGCATCATGGGCAAACCCATGAGCAAGAACCTGCTCAAGGCGGGGCATGAGGTGGTATGCTTTGACCTGAACAAATCCGGCATGGACGAAGTCGCGGCCGCCGGGGCGAAGCGCGCGGCTTCCGTTGCGGACGTGGCCAGGGAGTGTTCCTTCCTCATCACCATGCTGCCGAACTCGCCGCAGGTACGCCAAGTGGCGCTTGATCAGGGCGGCATTGCGGACAATGCCAAGCCCGGCACGCTGTTGGTGGACATGAGTTCCATCGCGCCCCTGGCCGCCCGTGAGATTCATGACGGGCTGAAGGCCAGGGGCATCCGCATGCTTGATGCCCCGGTCAGCGGAGGCGAACCCAAAGCCATAGAAGGCACGCTGTCCGTGATGATCGGCGGCGCGCAAAAAGACTTTGACGAAGCCAAGCCAGTACTGGCAACCATGGCCGCTTCCGTGGTTCGTGTGGGCGAAATCGGCGCTGGCAACACCGCGAAACTCGCCAACCAGATCGTGGTGGCCATCAACATCGCGGCCCTGGCCGAAGCCATGGCCCTTGCCACCAAGGCAGGCGTTGACCCTGAGCTGGTGTTCCAGGCCATCCGGGGCGGTCTTGCCGGGTCCACGGTCATGGAAGCCAAGGCGCCCATGATGCTTGACCGCAACATCAAGCCCGGTTTCAAGATCGACCTGCACATCAAGGATATGGGAAACATTCTCGAAACCGGGCACGCCGTGAACGTGCCCCTGCCCCTTTCCGCCGCGGTGATGGAAATGATGCAGGCCCTGAAAGCCGACGATCTGGGCGGCGCGGATCACAGCGCGCTTGTCCGTTATTATGAAAAGATCGCCAACTTGGAAGTACGACGCGGATAAGCATCAGTCGAATTACGCGCGCGCGATTTTCGCAGGCAGTCCATTACGGACAGCGGATCCGGCTATGCCGTCTACCCAGACGGCTTGGTTGCCTCGACTCGGATCAGTAAGGCCGATGTCGTTTATATTTATCCCTGCGGGCAGATCCAGACGGCACGGCCGCGCAATTCCGTTGATCACATGCTGCCGCACGCCAAGCTCCTTGTGACCGTAACCGTGCTCAATGCCGACAACACCCCGCATGACTCCCGAGTGAACGATCACCTTGCCTTGCACGGTTCCACCCGGAGTGATCACCTTCATGATATCGCCGATGGAAAGACCATATTCTGCGGCATCCCGAGGGTGTAGAAGCATGGGGTTGTCCGGCCTGAGAACGCCGAGGCTGGTAGCGATGCTGCAAGCATTGTGCAGCGGGGATTTGAAGCTCACCAGCAGCATGGGCCACTCTTTCTCCGGGTAGTGCTTCCGCATGGCGGAGCCGTCCGCGAAGCCCGGCGGCAACCATTGGGCGCATCCCCAGAATCTTGCGCCGGAGAGGCTGTTGAGGCTGCTGCCGACGTTCTCATTCCATATCCAGAGAACTCTGTTGAAACGATTCGTTTGCCAGTCGGGCATTGATTGATCCTGGGCTTGGTCGGCCGGCTGAAACCGGCCTCCGCGAGTATAGAGAAACGCCACCTTGCGCCATTCGTCCGGCTTCAATTTCGACTCCAACGCTTCGCGCATCCTGTGCACCCCGGAATAGTGCAAATCTTCTTCAGTCGCGTCGCCAATCGGTTTTTGTCCCATGAAGGCGATATTCGCTCCACCGCGAAAATACCAATCTTCAGGGCATTCTAATGAGACATGGTTCCCTTGGGCGTCTGTGAGTCCCTTGGGGCCGAATCCGGGTAAATCCATGGCCTTGGCTAAAGCGATAACAAAGGTTTCCATGCTTATGGGGCGCCCTTCAGGGGTTTTCGCCATCTTGGGTTCAATGACAGGCCATCTGGCCGACATGGTTTTGGTCGGAACACCGTTCCACGGTTCTATCCATCCCCAGCACTCGTACATCAGGCTGTCTGGAACTATATAGTCTGCAAACGCATTGCTTTCGTTGATCATCGTATCCACGGAAACAATAAGTGGTATTTTTTTCGGGTCGGCCAGGTCCTGCTTGACCAACGCCGACAGGCCTGGAACGCCATATAAGGGATTACATATCCACAGGATCAACGCCTTCAAACTGTAGGGATACCCGCGCAGCATGGCCGGCAGCCACTCCGTGCTGAGGGCCGGCGCATTGGGGAACCAGGCGTCGCGGGCCGGATACGGTTTGCCTTCAGCTTTCGTGCGCTTGAACTCCGAAGTGCGTTCAAAGGCGACGTTGCGTCCGATGGGCATACCTCTCGGCTTTACCTGACCTTCGAAGCTGGTGAGATTGTATTGCGGTCCGTTGCCGACATCCTTGAAAGGGCCGCCGTTCATGACAAAACCGCCCTTCCAGTTCACATTGCCGATAAGAGCGTTCAAAGTGACCACGCCGTAGGCGTTGTAAAAGCCATTGCCGGACATCATGCCGCCGTGCGCCACAGCACTTGCCTTGCGACCGTGGTCAGTGAACTTCCGAGCAAGGCCGGTGATGATATCCTTCGGGATGCCGCATGCATCGGAATATTCGTCAAGGCTGTGCCGAAAAGCCGCTTCATGGAGCAGTTGCAGGGCTGTTTTCAGTTTCATGTCCGCGATGTCGACAGGCTGTTTGTCCTCACCTTGGGGAATGTACTGTACCGGCATCTGCAAGGGGAGTATCTGGGCCGGATTGACCGCTGCTGCGGCGATGACGAGTTGGCCGTTCGCATCCAGCGCCATGTACGGATCGGCGCCGCTGTATCGTTTGTCATCGGGGATGCCGATCCCGATATCCGATCCTCGGAGATACCGTCCGCAGCGGGCATGGCCGTCCGCAGTAATCACCAACCAGGAGGCGCTGGTAAATGATGGTTCGCCTGATCGTTTGGCAACGTCCTGGTTTGGGCATGACAAATACGCTATGTTAACGCGGTTGTTTTCTAACATCCAACGAATCATGCCCATGATCAGGGCTCCGTCTGTGCCGGGACGTATGGGAACCCACCTGGACCGGTCGTTGCAGGCCCTGTTGTCCGCGTTGGTGAGTACGGGGTCGACAACCACATATTCCAGTTCGCCTTCGCTACGCGCACCGGCAACGAGATTGCCCGTGCGCTTGAAGGGGTTGCCCGCGTTACCCGGCGCTGTCCCGATAAAGATCACGAATTCCGCGTTGGATATGTCCGGTTTGCCATGCGGCATCCTTCTCAAATCCCCGAACAAGGCGCCGGAGCCTGAGCGGTACGAGCCGCCGCAATAGGCTCCGTGACGCGCGAAATTTTGTGTTCCGTAAGCTTGGTTCCAAAAACGGACAGCCAAGGCTTCCCGGCCTTCGTTGACGCTGGAGAGAACCCCAACTTGGTTCACCTTTGGGCCGAATTCCGGGGCATTCTCATCCAACGGCGTTTGCAGATCGCGCAGTTCGGCCAATCCTTGCACATGCCCCTCATTGAAAAGATTCCCTCCTGTCGTCAGCTCCTTGATCAACTGCTCAAAGGAAATTTCCTGCCATCGGCCGGAATTGCGCGGTCCACTCCGTTTCAGGGGCTTCAGTACCCTGAGGGGAGAATCCATGTATTCCATAATGGCATTTCCCCGTCCACAGGCAGTAGCCCGTCCGTCAAGACCCATGTCTTGAAAGCGCGACAGCGCGGCAAAACTCTTCTTAACCGATGTTTCCATGGCTAATGGCCGGGCGGCGGATAAAGGATTGTACGGATTTCCCGCCACGCGGAGGATTTTCCCGGTGGCCTTGTCCGCTCGTACCCGTACGCCGCACAGAGTGGTGCATCCCATACAGACCGTATAGCTCACCTGCTGGCCAGGATTGAGGGACACGTCGCCTGTTTCCTTGTCCACCACGAACTCGGGTTCCGGCGCCAGGCCGCTTATCTTGTCTCCTTCCGCCTTGTCAGAGGACGCGCATTCTCTGACTATTTTTCCCACAGTTCCGGAAAGACCTGCCGCGCCGGCCGCCAAGCCGCATGCCGCGATTATTTCTCGCCTGCTCAATTTCATGACGAACCCCCTATATTTCCTATCTCCGCGTTCTCTCCAAGGTGACTGAGCGGCACAAGGCAGGTTATGGCGAAAAAGACAAATGCCCACAGGCCGAGGGTTCCCGCCATGCCCAAAAGTCCTTCATATCCCAGCGGCAGACTATAATCGTAGTATCCCGCGCCGGTTTTTGGCATCTGCTGCCCGCCGATGTACACCAACCAGCGGAACAGCCAAGCGGAACACAGAGTCAGCGTTCCAAGCAGTATCCCATTACCGCCTCTTCTTGCCGCGCACAGCCAGATCAGCAGGGTTAGAGCCACAAAGCCGCCCGCCATGAGCCTAAACGAGGTCGCCGGAAACGCCGTCTTAACGGCGAGCGCCGCCGGTGTGGACAAACCACTCAACCCAGCGGCGAGCCAAATACTTACTACCGCTAAGATTGCGGCCTGCGTCCAGGCGATCACTCCGGACAACACAATGCCGTTGCCTTTGGAATTGGAAGCAAACCGTAACAAAGCCAGAGAAAAGCCGGCCGCGCCGGCGACGCCGCTCAACGCCATGAGTGCGGGTATTGCGATTGTATTCCAAAGGGGCCTTGCGCGGATAAACAAAAATTCAGCGCCGGTGTAAATCATGATCAGTATGGCCGCGAAGAGGCATGCCGTGGCGGCGGCTCTCAGAGCGCGCGTTTTTTCCTCCGATTCTCCTCTGCACAGCAAGCGGGCAAATGGGGCATATCGCCCACCTTCCTGTCCTACACGGGCGAGAACGGGCATGAAAGCGAACCAGGCGTATACCAACAGGGCGCCGATGTAGAACACGATGAAACAGGCGCCCCAAGCCATCCATGATCCAGACTGGAAGTGCAGATAGAAGTTTAGGAAGCGGGAGGGATGGTGCAGGTCGGCAAGCAGCGCTATGGGGGCACAGATGCCGCATGTCATGGCCAGGATCAGTGCTGTTTTCGAAGGCAAGATCCAGGCTGCGCGTTTAAGGACGATGCCGGGCCATGACAGGAACACGCAACCGCAGGATACAGTCATAAGGAATGAGTACTGCACTGCCCAAAGGCTCCAGGTTATCTCCGGCGCAATATTGAATATTTCAACGATATCCGGTCCCATATCACGCTCCTTTCATCCCGGTGTGGGATGCGCCTTCCGACCGCTGCGGACTCCAGAGGGCGGGCATGCCTTCAACCTTACCCTGAAAACGCTCATCCAGGCCGATATAATACACATTGGGCGTTGTGTTCATCTGCGGCTGCAGCACTCTGATTTGCCCCTGGTATTGGCGCAATTTTTGCCGTAATTGACTGTTCTGGTCGTTAGCGTCACCGAAAATTCTGGCGCCGCCCACACAGGTTTCCACGCAGGCAGGGAGCAGCCCTGCCTGTATCCTGTGTACGCAGAAAGTGCACTTGTCCGTCGTGTTGGTGGCAGGATTGATGAATCTGGCGTCATACGGACATGCCTGTATGCAATAGGCGCACCCGACGCAACGCCTGTTGTTGACGACGACTATGCCGTCTTCCCTTTTGAACGTGGCGCCCGTCGGGCAGACCGATACGCAGGCGGGTTTGTCGCAATGGTTACATAGCCTCGGCAATAGGTAGGTTCCTGCCGGCTGCATGCCGGGCTGTTCGCTGAGGCGGATGCTATAAGCGGCAACCAGGGTACGGAAACAACCCTCCGGCATGGCATTCTCCTGAAAACAGGAGATCGTGCAGGCTTGGCAGCCGATACAGCGCCGGATGTCCACCAGCATGGCCCATGTATTTTTTGCCGAAGATATTGTTGAAGGTGCGCCCAGGGCGGGCAATGGCGCCGTTGCCAAGGCAAAAGTGAGAACAGAAAGCTCGCGGATAAAAGTGCGGCGCGAAGAACACGTCAGCATTGCGCCAGGGTCCGTTTTTTTCATCTCACTCTCCTGATTTCAATGTCTTTTATTTCAGCTACTCGCAAACTGACTCATACTGTCAGTTCCAATGCAGCTATCTCCGTCATTCTTTTGAACCTCTACAAAAAGCAACGGCGCGAACCGCTATTGCCGATACCGCGCCGCGCATGTGAATAATGAAGGCGTCCAACTTCTAGCGGCTGTGAGATCCTCTCTGTGCTTGCCTCTTTGTACTTAGGCTAGTCCTTGCGTTTCTTCTTGTGTTTGTCATCATGTTTGTCGTGGTGTTTGTCCTTGTGCTTGTTATGACCAGGAGGCCCGTGATCGGATCCCTTGTAATGCCCTTTGGCCTTGCCGGGATGCTTGTAATGATCGCGCCAGGGGCCGTCACGTCCGTCAAACTGGTTGTATTTGCGCTTGCCAAGGCCAAGCGAGTCGTACTTGTAGTTATGGCTGCGGCCGATGTCTTCCCAGCTTCTGCCATTTTCGCGCATGGCGCGTAGTTCGTGTTCGGAAATTCGCGCCTCCCGCGCCATAGTTCTGAGCCGGGCTTCCTCCAGGTCATATTCGCGTTGGCGCCACGCTTGCTCCATCCTGCCGTAGTCAGGAGATGTTCTTGGCGCGTGTTCAAACGCCGCGCGCGCGTCATCAGCAGCGCGCAAGGCTCTGACGATATCTTCCGCGTGAGAAAGCATGCCTGAGGCATAGCCTGTTCCGGCTAGAAGCCACGACAACGCAAGGCACAACGATACAGCAGCAAATGATTTAATGCATTTCATAAATTACCCCCACGAGGTTATAGTGCAATTTTCTATTGCCGGCCTGGTTGGTCACGGCGTTGTTGTATTGCGATCCTGGTCTTGCCGCCGTGGCTCACGACGTCCCTGTTCTTGTCGCTGTGGCTGTTCTTGTCGCTGCTGGACTTGACGTTGTGGTTGTTCTTGCCGTTGCTGCACTTGGCGCTGCTGGTCATGGCGATCCTGATCTTGGCGTTGCTGCACTTGGCGCTGCTGGTCACGGCGTTGCTGCTGTTCGTGGCGCTGATCTTGGCGCTGCTGGCCACGTTGTTGCTCATGACGCTGGGGTTCGCGCCTTTGCGGCTCATGACGCTGGGGCTCGTGACGTTGTGGTTCGTGGCGTTGCTGCTCGTGACGCTGTTGCTCATGACGCGCTTTGTCGCGTTCCCATTGGGCGCGCATTTGCTGTTCGTGGCGCAGGCGTTCATTCTCGCGCTTTTCCCATGCCAGACGTT
>JAIRVN010000070.1 GCA_031253875.1 Deltaproteobacteria bacterium
GTCATCCGCAACGCGGCGCAACAACAGCCACAACGCGCCGTAACCGCCTGCCAGGGCCAGGACTGCGAAGGGGGCATAACTTACCGCCACCCAAAACGCTGCCGCATCCGGCATGACCAGGGCACGCGGATCAAGCGGGATCGGCGCGACAGGTTCGGCAGCGCGCGCATGCAGATACACCAGGGCCGCGTACACGGCTGCGGCGGCCGCCAGTGCGGCCAGAAAGCCCAGCAGTTGATGCAGGCGCGGCACGCCGCGCAAACTGTGCCACAAACGCGCGTACAACCAGTGCAATACGGTGGAAAGCGCCACGCACAGCCAGCCCCCCGCCATCAAGAGCGGCAAGACATGCTCCCGGGCCGCAATATGTTTTATATCCAGGGCCGGCAGACTCTTGTATTGCATACCCAGCACAATGCCTCCCGCGATGATCACAAGGACGCCAAGCCGGATGCCCAGCACGGTCAACTGGCGGGCGCATTTGTCGTACGCGCTGCGTTCACGGCTGTAGGCCAAACCCTGCCCGGCCACGGCAAGCAGGGGCAGGCCGGCCAGGCAGAGCAGCAGGGCCAGAATACAGAGCGCGCCAAACGTGGGAAGAGACGCAAGCAGAAGCCGGCCGTAATGCGTAAGCTGTTGTTCCATGCGTCAGACTCCTGGAGAGGCATACATCCGGCGATAGTGCCGCAAGGCGCGGAGATGCGCAAGAGTTGCGCAGCAAAAGCCTTGCTGATTGTCCGTTTTTCAAGTAGTATATTCAATATATACGTTACGAAAGGGAGGCCGGAATGCGCTATTTTTTCATCGTCCTGCTGTGTCTTATGGCGTTTACAGCCTGTGCCAACAAAACCCGACAATACCAACAGCGGCCCGGTGAACGCACCTCCGCGGAACTGCAAGGCGACGTGACGGATCTGCATCAGCGGCTGGCGGAACTGGAGCAACGCCTGGCAGCAGTAAACAATGACATGTCCGTATTGAAAAACCAGCCCTACCCGGTAACAACGACCAAAGGCGCAAAAACCAACTACGTTGCCAGCGCGCCGCGCATGGCCGCGCCACCGCCGCCGGTTCCGGCCAGTCCGGCGCCCTACGCGGTCGCCCCCTCCTCTCCCCTGCCCGCGCCTGTAGCCGCAACACCTCCGCAGCAACAGGGCAACGGCTGGTTGTCCTCGCACGAGACGCCGCCGCCGCCCCCCCCCTCCTCTTCACGGGGAACCGGGGCCAAGGCCGTTCCCGCGCCTTCGGTACAAGGCCCGAAAACCCTCATCCCTCAAGAACAGCCGCAAGCCAAACGTCCGGTCGCTGCAAACGAGCTCGCTCTGCCGCCCGAAACGCCGGTTGCCGTGCAGCAGCAGGCGGCCGCGCCGCGAGCCGCCAGTGTCTCCGCCCCCTCCCGGGCCGCGCCGGCTCCCGTACAGGCTCCCGCACCGGCAAACGCCACCGGACAGGCCAGCGAAGAAACCCTCTATAACCGAGCCCTGGCGGAATTCAACGCCAACCGGTACTCCCAGGCGGCCGCCGCGTTCACGGAGCTTCTGTATACCTACCCCACGGGACGCTATGCCCCGAACGCCGGCTACTGGCTCGGTGAATCGCTGTATGGGCAAAACCAGTATGCCGACGCTCTGGCGCAATTCAAAGAAGTGACCAGCCGCTTCCCGCAGCACCACAAGGCCCCCGACTCCCTATTTAAAGCGGGTCTGTGCTACATGCGCCTGGGAGACAAGGACAACGCCTCCCTGCAGTTCCGCGCCCTGGCCACGGACTACCCCAATTCACCGGCCGCCGGCCTGGCGCGCCAGCGGGGCTTTGGCCGTTAGGAACTTGGCATACTATCGCGCGCCTTATGGTCTCTATGTCAGTACCATGAATTTTTTCAGCACACTCCAGGAAACGCCATGCTGCACCCCCCCAATATCTTGACTGTCGCAGGCTCGGATTCCGGCGGAGGGGCCGGTATCCAGGCGGATCTGAAGACCATCGCCGCGCTCGGCGGCTACGGCATGTCGGTCATTACCGCGCTGACCGCCCAGAACGGGATCGGCGTGACGGGCATTCACGACCCCGGCGCGGATTTTGTGGCCCGGCAACTGGCCACGGTACTGGAAGGCTTTCCCGTGGCCGCTGCCAAGACCGGCATGCTTTTTTCCGCCCGGACCATCAAACGCGTGGCCGAACTGTTGCGCACGCGGAACTTTCCTCTGGTGGTGGATCCGGTTTCCGTCAGCAAGAGCGGCGCTTCGCTGCTGCGCGAAGACGCTGTGCAGACGCTCAAGGCGCATATTCTGCCCCTGGCGGATCTGCTCACGCCCAACCGGCTGGAGGCCGCCATGCTCTCCGGCGTGACTATGGACAGCACGGATGTCATTGCCGACGCCGGAAAGCGTCTGCTTGACATGGGACCGCAGGCGGTTCTGATCAAAGGCGGCCATTTTGACGGTCCGGTGACGGTAACGGACTGGCTTTTTGTTCCCGGCGAAGAGCCCGTCCCCCTGCGCCACGCGCGCGTGGAGAGCAAAAATACCCACGGAACGGGCTGTACGCTTTCGGCCGCCATCGCCACCGGTCTCGGACGCGGCCTGCCCCTGCGCGTCGCGGTGACAAACGCCCAGGAGTACCTCAACCTCGCGCTGCGGCGCAGCTACAACCCCGGTAAGGGAGTAGGTCCGCTGAACCATATGGCGAAATAGCGTATGCGTGTTTGGCCTTATCTTTGCAAAGATGCAAGACAGACGCCAAGAGACTGACAGGCAGGCACGCATGGCTTTTCGCTTTAAGCTGCAAAAAGTCCTTGAATACAGGGAACAACTGGAAGATCAGGCCAAGATAGCCCTGGCCCGGGTGCAACAACTGCATATCGAGGAAGAACGCCGCAACGAAGCCCTGAAAGCCCTGCTCGCGGAACAGGAGCACACGCTGTATTCCAATGCCCTGCTTCCGGCGGGTGAACGCTGGCTGCTTGAACACTTCATCCGGGGCGTGCGGGACGACCTGCAAAGCTCGCACATGCGTTTACGCACCCTGGCCCAGATGGTGGCAGAAGCCCGAAAAACGCTGCGCGAACGCGCCAGGGACAAAAAAATCCTGGAAAAACTCAATGCCAGACAGCGTGAACGTTACGAACTCGAAGAACGAATCAAGGAGCAGCGCAGCTATGACGAAACGGCAACCTTGCGCTTCAAAGCTGCGTCTTTCTAAAATCTGCCGGTGGCTTATCGCTCTGGGCATCGCCAAACTGGCGCTTTTCGGCGC
>JAIRVN010000183.1 GCA_031253875.1 Deltaproteobacteria bacterium
TAAACCGAAAGCTCTACCAGCTCTCGACGTATATGGGGCACGTAAAGCCAGCAGACACCTACTGGTACCTGTCCGCCACGCCGGAACTCCTTGGCATCGCCGCCCGGAAATTCGAGGGCCGCTTCGGGGGTGACGGCGCATGAAAAACAACGACATCCAAACGCTGATTCAAAAATACTTCCTGCAGCGGCTGATGTCCCAGCGCAATGTGTCGCCGGAAACGATCAAGTCCTACAGGGATACGTTCCGCCTTTATCTCAGGCATATTGAGACGCGCTGCGGCGTGCCCCCTGCCAAAATGTCAATCGTCCATTTTGACGCAGATCACATTTTGGGTTTTCTGGCCTACCTGGACAAAGAACGGGGCAACTGCTCAAAGAACATCAACAACCCGCCCTCGGCGCTGCACAGCTTCGCCAAATACCTGATCTTTGAATTGCCTGAATACAGCGGGCTGCTCAGCAGGAGCCTGAAAGTGCCGTTCCGCAAGGACGAAAAGCGGCAGATGGAATTCCTGACGGAGGACGAATTCTCCGCTCTGAAAAGCGCCTGCAACACAGATACGGCGCTCGGCCGCAGGGATCTGCTCATGCTCCTGCTGCTCTACAACACCGGCGTCAGGGTATCCGAGCTGGTCGGGCTCAGGATGGGCGACATCCATATCGGCAGCCAACACACCGCGGTTTACGTCCGGATCCTTGGAAAAGGCCGCAAAGAGCGCCACGTCCCCTTGTGGAAAAGCACCGCGAAATATCTCGCCGACTATATGCGCGACTATGCGCGCGGCGAGGACTGCAGCTTGTTCGCCAACTGCACAGATGGCGACCTGACGCGTTCCGGCGTCCATTACCGCTTGGGCCGTCTGCAAGAGGAAGCTTCCAAAACTACTCCGTCGCTCGCAAAGAAAAACATAACGCCCCATTCCTTCCGGCACACAACGGCCATGCGGATGCTGCAATCCGGCGCCGATATCTCGACCATCGCTATCTGGCTCGGCCACGAGAGCATCATCACGACACATAAATATATGGAGGCGGACTTGGAGATGAAGCGCCAGACCCTTGAAAAAATGGGCAATCCCGGCGATTCAGTATGCCATTTTACGCCTGACGACTCTATCATGGCGTTCCTGGATTCTTTATGACGCGCTGTTTATGTGCTGGCTTGCACGCGGGAGCCGAAGGGTTGCAAGACGCTTCGTTGCCCGCGGCACATATATTTAGAGAGCACATAGTTGCGGCCCACGGCAAAAGGACGCGCACAGCGCCCGGCGCGATTGTTGGACAACTCCAGACGACCATCGGAGAACACGTTCATTAACCAGTCTTTTTGGTTGACAGCCTAGGTCAGCGCCTCGCCGAAGGAACACTTAGGCGTGGGGTTTTGGTCATATTCTTTTTGTGCCCAAGCGAAGAATTTTCCGCGAGCGGTACGGAGTCCCTGAGCCGCGCGCAGTATCGTTCTTCGAAACACAGGTCCTGCTTTTTGTATCCGGCTTCCCGGGCAAACAGCCTGTCGCAGTAGTTCAGGCCGGTCTGCGATGGGGTCTTCGCGCGGGTTCGAATCTTTTTGACGCTTACTGCGAGTTCGGCTATATCTCCGGCGGCGTACCAAAGACCGCCGAGGAGAAACGCGCGGTGTTACAGCGCTACGGCATGAATTCCGAAAAAGAAGCCCGCGAGAACATCGATACGTTCATGGAGAATATCAAAGAAGTGAACGAGGGCATGTACGATTACATCAAGCGCAACGCCTCGGGCGGCTATGCCGATTTCATCTTCCAGCTTGACTTCTGCAACCATTTCTACACGGAGCTGCCCAAGCTCACCGTGATCAAAAAATACCCGCACACATCCACGGGGCAGGCGGAATTTTACCGCGATGTTTTCCCGATGGTCGCCAAGCTGCCCTTTCTGCTCGGCGCGTTCATCTATTGCTGGAAGGATGCCCCGAGATGCGGCTACTGCAAACAGAGCGACTGCCCAACCGAAACCCGTTGGGGACTGGTGGATCTTAATGACAAAGAAAAACCGAGCTATTATGCGGTGCGTGACGCCTTGGCCAAAATAGAATAGGCAAACACCGGGCTGTGTGTTAAGCGGATCAAGCCCCGCTGATGTGCCGCCCGATATGCTTTTCGAGGGCCACGCAATACGCGTCCTCATACCGTTCCAGGGTCTTGAAAATCGGGCCTTTGAAGCTGCTGTCCAGCAAAATCTGCCCATAGGTCACATGCAGCACCTGGCGCGCGTCGTCCTGGTCCAGCAGGGAGGGAAGGTCCTTATCCGCAAGAGCCCCGATGTCCGGGATGTTCGCCGTGTTTTCGGTGATGTGATAGTATTTTTTGGCCTCCGGCAGCCTTTCGAGGGCGAAGGCGAGGATTTCTCGGAACAGGCCCGGCTCCTGCGCCGCCACCACCCGCAGCGCCTCCAGCCAGTTGGTGCCCGCTGTTTTCAGATGCACCATTTTGCCCGTCTCCCGGTAAATAATCGGGAAGACGGCGAATTTATCGCTTCCGGAGTGAATGCTCAGCTTATAGCCGAGGGTTTTCGCTATTGTTGCGTGCACGGCGAATTCCTTCTCGAATTCGCTTAAGTTCCCCCGGTAATCGCTGCCCTTCTGGAATTCCCCGCAAAACCGGGGCGCCAGGCTGATGAGCTCCACACCGGCCTTCTGCAGCTCCCGCGCCACGAAATAATGCGCTTCCGGGGATGTGGTGGACAGCGTTTCGTCGATGGACATTTCGAAATCCGTGTCCCTGCCCCGCAGCAGTTCATCGTACAGCGCAATCGTATACCGGATGGCGTCATGATAGACAAGCACAATTCGTCTTAAGTCCGCAGCCGAAAAAGAGATGCTCTGCCCGCCATCCAGGGGAAAGCTCCTGTTCAGATATTCCCCTTCCAATTGCGTACGCAAGCCAGGCTCCAAAGCCTGATAATGGCTTTCAAGTTCCGATGCGGGGAGGGCCGCGAAGTCGTTGCGGATATGCTCGGAGCAATCCAGCGTGATCATGGTAAACCCGCAATCCAGCGCCATTTGCACCTCTTCCCGGGTCTTCAGATGGTCGCCGTCCGCGCCGTAGCCAGCCCGGTAGCCCTCCTGGAATACCGCCCACCCCGCCGCCGAGAGCACGTCCTCATATGTGCGCCCGGTCAGGTTCAGCTCGCGGATGGACTGCTGCGCCAGGACGGGGAAGACATCCATGCCCCTCACGAGCCGTATATGCCCGGCGGAGGCGAGCCCCAGCCTGTCGCCCAGCCCGATGGTAAACGGGTGCCCCTTCCGGCTGACCGGCCTGGTGAAGGGGAAGATCCGGCGGACGACAGCGGCGTTGGCGTTGGTCAGCGGGCAGCGCTTCACAGGGCCGCCCGGGAGGGATATCACGCTGCCTTCCAGGGCATCGCAGGCTTCCCCCTTGCCATGGACGGCCAAAAACTTGCCGGCGCTGTCCCTTGCCATAAACAGGGTAGTATCCTCATGCCGTACCAATGAATCCCAATACAGTGTTGTGCTCATTTCTTTCTCCTCCTGATGATATGAATAGGCAATTGAATCCTCGCATTTCCGGATATTCGTCGTCGTGAGTTTCCTCATTTCCCGCACAGCCTAGCGAAC
>JAIRVN010000009.1 GCA_031253875.1 Deltaproteobacteria bacterium
AAAACCCGCCGCTCTGATAATCTTGTGTATATCCTCACGCCGCAAACGGAAACGCACCCCGGCAGCGGCGACCACATTTTCCTCGATCATCAGCGAGCCGAAGTCGTTGGCCCCGAAAAAGAGCGCAAGCTGCGCGGTCTGCGGCCCCATCGTCACCCAGGAGGACTGGATATTGGGGATGTTGTCCAGCACCAGCCGCGAAACGGCAAGCAGGCGCAGATAGGCGGGCGCTGTTTCCGACGGGCGTGCAATGGCGGTATGTTCCGGCTGAAATGTCCATGGGATGAAGGCCGTGAAGCCGTCCGTCCTGTCCTGCACTTCCCGCAGGACAAAGAGATGATCCAGGCGGCGCCGGGCTTCTTCCTCGTGGCCGAACATCATGGTGGCCGTGGTTTTGAGACCGAGGCCGTGGGCTTCTTCCATAACACCCAGCCATTCGGCCACGCTGCACTTGTTGGGCGACACCCGCCGCCGTGTCTCGTCAGACAGGATTTCCGCGCCGCCGCCGGGGATGGAATGCAAGCCCGCATCTTTGAGGCGCGTGATGATCTCCCGTACGGAACAGCCCGCGCGTTTCGCCCAGAACACTATCTCCGGCGGTGAAAAGGCATGGATATGCAATGTGGGCCAGTTTGCCCGCATCCAACTGACGAGTTCTGTATACCAAGACAGCAGCAGATCCGGGTGGTGTCCGCCTTGCAGCAAGACCTGCGTGCCCCCGAGTTTGAATAGTTCTTCAATTTTTTCCGCTAGCTCCGCACGTGTAATCACATAGCCCTCCGGATGCCCCGGTGGGCGGAAAAAGGCGCAGAACCGGCATCCGCACACGCAGATATTGCTGTAGTTGATGTTCCGGTCAGCCACGTAGCTCACAACGGGCGCAGGATGTTTGCGCAGGCGTACGGCGTGGGCGAGCATCCCAAGGGTATGCAGCGCTGCTTCGTAATACAATGTTTCGGCCTGGGCGCGGCCTATGCGCCGCCCCTCCAGGACGGCATGCGCCGCTGCTTCGACGGTGGCGTTTGGCCGCAGAGCGGAATGGTCGGGAACAGTTTGCATCGAAAGTACGTTGCGCTATCTGGAGGGGGGAAGGATCAAGGGTCTGCCGTTCTGCCCACCGCCATGACCAGGCGGCCTCTGTCCGTCCGTGCCGTGGCCGGGAGGCGGCATGCCGACGGGAGACATGGCGCCCCCCGAGCCGTGGCTGTGGAAGAAGGCCCGCCATTCCTCAAGGCTGATCGTGCCGTCTTTGTTGCCGTCTATGGCGTCAAAGGCGGGGCGTTGCATATTGGGATAACGTTGCCGGAATTCGTCAAATGTTATATAGCCCTTATTGCCTGTGTCCATACTCCTGAAACGTTCATCAGCCGTGTTGTTGTCAACGGGGTGCGAAACGGGCGCGTTCGCCGCCATTGTCCAAACGGGCAGGGTGATGCCGAGCGCGAACACGCAGCAAAGAACATATTTCATAGCGTCTCCTGATGTCGATGTGCATTGAACACGGCCTCCTGCTGCGCTACCAGCTCATGCGTATGGGCAGGCCGCGTCCGTGCAGGTATTCTTTGAGTTCCCGGATGGTATATTCTCCGTAGTGGACGATGGAGGCGATAAGCGCGGCCGAGGCTCCTCCCTGCGTCAGGGCATCGTACATATGTTCGGGCGTGCCGGCGCCGCCGGAGGCGATGACCGGGATGCGCACGGCATCGCTTATCATTCTGGTCAGGTGCAGTTCATAACCGTCCTTGGTGCCGTCGGCGTCGATGGAGTTGACGCACAGTTCGCCGGCGCCCAGTTCCTGGCAGCGCACGGCCCAGGCCACGGCGTCCATGTCCATGCCCTTGCGGCCGCCGTGGATGACGATTTCATAGCCGGAAGGCATTTTTGCCGACACAGGCGTTTTGCGGACATCCATGCCGACAACAACGGCCTGGGAACCGAAGGCGGTCGCGCCCTGGCTGATGATGTCCGGGTTCTTGACCGCGCCGGAGTTGACGGAGATTTTTTCCGCCCCGGCATTCAGGGCGGCGCGCATGTCGTCCAGAGTGTTGATGCCTCCGCCCACACAGAAGGGGATGAAGATCTGCGCGGCCACGCGCTCCACCACGTCCAGGAAAGGCGCACGCCCTTCGTGCGAGGCGGTGATATCATAAAAAACGATTTCGTCCGCACCGTCCTCGTAGTAACGCTTGGCGCTTGCCACGGGATCGCCGATGTCCACGTTGCCTTCAAATTTGATGCCTTTGGTGAGTTTGCCGTTGCGTACGTCCAGGCAGGGGATGATGCGTTTACTCAGCATGCGTGTGCTCCGTGCAATAAGCGTAGAAATTTTTCAGGAGGCGCAGCCCGGGCGCGCCGCTTTTTTCCGGATGAAACTGGCAGGCCCACAGGCCGTCACGGCCATAGAGGGTACAAAATTCCCGGCCATATACCGAGGTGGCGATGGTCAACTCGGGCGGGCATTCCACATAATAACTGTGGACGAAATACACTTGGGCGTCCCGGGGTATCCCATGCAGAAGCGGGCTGGGCTGTTTGCGGCGCAGGCTGTTCCAACCCATATGCGGGATGCGGATAGGCCGTCCGTCCTGTTCGCGCAGCTCGGATTCAAAGCGGCGGCAGCGCCCGGTAACCAGACCGAGAGTGCGGGTCGTGTTTTCATCGCTGGAATCCAGAAGAATCTGGCAGCCCAGGCAGATGCCGAGCAGGGGCTTGCGGGCGGCTACGGTTTCGCGCAGGACGTGATCCATGCCGGATTCCCGCAGATTGCGCATGGCCTGGCCTGCAGCGCCCACACCGGGAAAAATAAGGCCTTTGGCTTGGCGGATCAGCACGGGATCCGCCGTGACGGCGCTGGCGATGCCCAGCGCGTTCAGCGCGCGGCGCACGCTGGTCTGGTTGCCTGCTTTATATTCCAGTATCGCCAGCATGAACAATCCTCAACGTGGCGCCAAGCCGGCTTTGGCAGCGCAAAGGCCATATCGTATTTGGCATTCGTGCGTCATGCGGACGGGGCGCCTGGTTTGGGCGCCAGACAGCGGCGCAATGTCGCAAGCACTTCCTGTATGTCCAGCGGCTTGCTTATATGGCCCTGCATGCCCGCCTCAAGACTGCGTTCCACATCTTCGCGGAAGACATTGGCCGTCATGGCTACAATGGGCACTGCATGCGCACGCGGGCAATCAAGAGCGCGGATATGGCGCGTTGCTTCATAGCCGTCCATTTCGGGCATATGGATATCCATGAAGATCAGGTCATAACGTTCGGGCGCGGCGCTGAACATGCGCACAGCCTCCTTGCCGTTCTCCGCGCACTCAATGCGTATGCGGGTCGGCTCCAACAGGCTTTGTACGATTTCCCGGTTGATGTCCACATCTTCAGCCAGCAGCAAACAATATCCCTCAAAACAGTCCTGCGTTTCCTCCGTCTCCTTGCGTTCCGGCATATTGGTCAGGCCGAGGCAGGCATTGACGCAGTCGGCAATGGTGGAAGCGAAGAGGGGTTTGGGCAGGAACTTGTCAACGCCGGCTTTTTGCGCGTGCTCCGCCAAGCTGCTCCATTCGGCGGAAGAAATCATGGCGACGATGCTCGGCTCTTCGCTGCGCCCCTTTATCCAGCGGGCCAGTTCAATACCGTTCATGCCCGGCATTATCCAGTCCACAAAATACAGGTCGTACTGGCCGTGCTGTTGAATCATCCCGCATGCCTCGTCTCCGCTGGAGGCTACCTCGCCGTTGATGCCGAGCTGCTGCGCCAGTTCCAGAAAATACTCCAGCATGGCGTGATCGTCGTCCACCATAAGCACGCGGATAGTATTCCAGCTCACGCCCGGCCTGAGCAGACTCTGCGGCGTGTCCTCGCCCTGCATCGCCCGCATGGTGAAGAAAAAGGTGGCTCCTTGCCCGAGTTCGGACTCCACCCAAATGCGTCCTTCCATCATTTCCACGATTTGTTTTGAAATGGCGAGGCCGAGGCCCGTGCCGCCGAATTTGCGCGCCACCCCGCCGTCAGCCTGGGTGAAAGACGAGAACAGTTTGGCCTGTTGCTCCTTGCTGATGCCGATGCCCGAATCCTTTACGGCAATACGCAGGGTGCACATGCCCCCGTCGTCTTTCTCCATCAGGCGCGCGTCAAGATGGATATCGCCCGCCTCGGGAGTAAACTTCACCGCATTGGACAGGAGATTGGCAATAACCTGCGCCAGGCGCTGTTCGTCGCCGTTCAGCGTGCGCGGTATATGCTGGTCGAGATGTACCGTAAATCTCTGGCGTTTTTCCTCCATCCGGAAATTGATGATATCCGCTACTTTTTGCAACATTGTCTCAAAAGAGAATTCCGCGGCAAAAAGCTCAAACTTGTTCGCCTCGATTTTGGACATGTCCAGAATATCGTTGATGACGCCAAGCAAATGCCTGGACGCTCCAGCCACCTTGTCCAGGCAATAATCTTTCTTTTTCAGATCGGCGGAGGAGGCTCTGGCGATGGTCGTCATGCCGATAATGGCGTTCATGGGGGTGCGCATTTCATGGCTCATGCGGGCCAGAAATTCGCTTTTGGCGGCATTGGCCTTTTGCGCCTCCTGCGTGGCCTCAAGGCGCTGCGCGACTTCCTTGCGAAGAAGCACTTCAACGTGTTTACGCTCCCTCACGCCGTGCGAGAGACGGAGCGCGGCGCCGCCGATACCGAGCATGCCGAGCGCCCACAGACCGACATGCGCGACACTCTGCACCTGCTTCGCCTCCCGCAGAGTTGCCTCGAACAGCGCCATGGGCACGGATATGCTGATGCCGCCGCGTATTTGCCCCAGCGTATATCCTTGGAAGCTATGGCAGGGAAGACACGATTCCTCCACCAGCAAAGGGCGGATGAAACGCAAATACAAAGCGCCGTTCATGACCTCAAGGCTCGACACCTCATGCGTGTTCCCGGCTTCCAGTTGCGTCAGCGCGGCGCTTTCCCAGGCGTCCGGCTCGTTGCCCTTGCGGATCGGCTTGTTACTCGTGATATGCCCCAGTATGCCGGACTCCGATACCCCGAGCTCATGAACAAGGCGGGTCATGAATGCGGGATTGATTTTTGTGTAGCGTACGCCGTCCGTGCTTGTGATGTCCCGTCCGGGGAGAGTCAGGTAGGGGTTGGGCTCAAGCACGCCCGGCACGACCGCTGCCATAACCCCGCCCATCCTCGCGTTCCAGCGGCGGTACATAACGTCTTTTTCAAAAGCGGTCCGCGCCTGGATACGGGCGGAATCCACGGCATGCGTTTCAAGCTCGCCCAAGGTGTACCACAGAGAGGCGGCAAAAGCGCCTGTCCAGAAAAACAGGATGAGGCACAAAAGCGGACCAACAGAAAGTCCGGCATGGCCTGGAACTTCCCGGGTTTCCCGATCATCGGCATGATCATTTTTCCGCATCATCTTGTCTCTCTTACTTATCTCATGCACAATATCGCATCGCACAGGAAACAACAAGCCGCAAGCCTGCCATTGTGTTTCTTGATGGTTACGTGTCCGTTTTTTTCTTTTCCCATGGGGGGGGAGGCC
>JAIRVN010000010.1 GCA_031253875.1 Deltaproteobacteria bacterium
AGACGCGAATGCCTCCCCCCGCCCATGGGAATGGTGATGGATACGGCATCAGCCACACCGGCCACGGCGCGCGCCGCCACGGAATGCCCCATGGAGCGGCCGCGCCCGAAGTTGGTAAAGGTTGTGCCCACAGGCGCCATAGCCTCGAAAAGCGCGCGCAGTACGGAGTCCGTGCCCGGATCCCAACCGGCGGCTGTAATGGCCGTCTTGCCCGAAGCTTTTGCCGCTGCATCCAGTGTACGCGCGAGCGCGGGAATTTCGGAGTGTATGTCGAAACTGTCCACCGTATGCACACTGGCGGCAAGGTAGCGCGCTGCATCCTCCGGAACCTTGCGTGAGGGGCCACAAAGAATAGCCACAGCGGGCTTTTCCGTCTTTCGGATCAAGCCGTCCAGATCAGCAAAATCCGGCACGCCCCGCAGATCATGCGCAAGCGTGCCTATGCTGCGGGCCTGGCGCAGCACGCCGATACACCGCATATCCGGGCTTGTTTCCAGAGCCTGGAGAACATTTTTGCCCACATTGCCAAGACCGTGAACCATTACAGAAAGCTTTGACATACGCTCTGTATCCTTGCTGCCGGTTGCGATGTTGCAGCGAAGCCGTCGCGCCTGCCTTAACGGATCACGCCACAGGCAAGGCAGACGCTGCCGCCAGGGGCGCCCGCAACAATCCTAAAACCAGTCTCGCCGTGCATATCCATGTGTCTTAGTAATTGACGGCACGCAATTCAAAATGTGCCTGCGGATGGACGCAAACAGGGCATTTTTGCGGGGCGTTTTCGTTGTCCACTATATAACCGCAGTTGCGGCAAATCCAGACCGACTTGTGTTTTTTGGCAAATACAACGCCGTCTTCAATATTTTTCAGTAGCTTAAGATAACGCTCCTCATGTTCTTTTTCAATTTTGCCTACCTCTTCAAAAAGGAACGCGATGCCGTTAAAGCCTTCCTCACGCGCCTCAGCCGCCATTCGCTTGTACATCTCTGTCCATTCGCCGTGCTCGCCGGCGGCGGCAGCCTTGAGATTTTCCGCAGTTGTAGGGATCTCGCCGCCACAAAGCAGCTTGAACCAAATCTTTGCGTGCTCTTTTTCATTGCCTGCGGTTTCTTCAAAAATAGCCGCGACCTGTTCGTAACCTTCCTTTTTCGCCTTGCTGGCAAAATACGTATACTTATTGCGCGCCTGGCTTTCTCCGGCAAATGCCTCCATCAAATTTTTCTCGGTTTTTGTTCCTTGCAGCTTTGCCATTTTTTCCTCTCTTTTGCAGTATGTTTCACTCGGTTATCTGCTTCTACATTTCCAGCATGAGCGTTGCCTAATGAATGTCACTTATCGCGATGCCCAGGGTTTTGGCAAGCCCTTGTCCTAACTTATGTTGTCTGCGCTGCATGCGCAGAAAACATGGCAAAAAACTAATCATCAAGCCCTATTACCCAATGTATTCCCCTACGCCCTTTTGGCGCTGTAGGCGACTGCCAGCCCAAATCACCACCGCCGGCGGTCCCGATGTAACGCACAGCGACCAGCTTGTCCGCACTGTCAACGCGGGCCATAAGCCTGAAAGGGGTGGCGCCGTTGCGTCGCCAGTTCTGGATTGTTTGCGCGAAGGGCACGAACGAACCGAAGCGCCAGTCATAAAAGTTGTATTCCTTGCCGTCTCCCCAATCCCGTTCTTCCTGAAGAGGCAGCAGGCTGAAACGTGTCCAAATGCGCACGCTTCTGTCCTCTGCGGCCAAACGGGCAAGCAGGGCCGGGTCAGCGCTTTGACGCTGTTGCCAAGAACCGGTCCGCATGCCGTTCCAGGCCAGCGGGGCTTGGAAGCATTGGCCGTCGTGCTCGTATTGTACTTTCCAGTACAAGGGGGAAAACGCATCGGGCAGCACGTTAAGACGGCTGGGCGCGATGCCGTTTGCCCGGAACGAGGCGTCCCATGTATCTTGTAGATGCATGCGCCAGATTACGGCTCCGCCGCTGTAAAGCAACAACCAGATCATGGCCGCCGCCGCGATACGCGGACGGTGCCGCGCGGCGCAACAAGCCAGGATGAGGGGAGCAAGCAACCAGACATCCACGATGAACAGGCCGTTGAGACGCACCCGATAATCGGAAAAGGGCAGGAAGACGAGTGTGCCGTAGGTGGTCACGCAATCAAGCCATATGTGCGTGAGGAGAAGCAGAAAGGCAAAGAGCGCGGTTTGTCGAAATGTCCAGGCTCCCGGGGTGCTGCGTTTCCAGAAGGGATACATGAGGAATGCGCAGAGCAGGGCAAACGCCGGCAGAGCCGACAGCGCATGCGTGATGCCTCTGTGTAGGAGCAGGAAATCGATGGGAATACGGGGAAAAAAAACGTCAAGGTCCGGTATGGCGGCAACGGCCATGGCCAGGGGAACTGCCCAAGCCGCAGCCGGCCTGCGGGGCAGGGCTAAAAGAAGTGTGGCGCCGCTTGCGGCATGGGTAAGACTGTCCATAACGAATCACTTTTTCTCAACATACGGTTCCACAGCATCAGCTTTCATGCCGTTCCTGATGCGCCCATATCGCATCATCTTGTCTGTTCCATATCGTAAAAACGCACCCAGAGTACAGCGCCAAGCTCCACAGGGCGTTGTTTGCCGTCCTTCGGCAGAGTATATTTGGCTTTTGAAAGCGCGGCAAAACCCCACCAGCCGGCTTTGGGCGCGGCGTAGGTAAAGATGCCGTTCGGATCGGCCTTGACGGTCTGAGCGATCATGAGATCGCCGGGAGCTTGCCCCTTTTTGCCGGGTCCGGCATACAATTCCACTTCCACCAGCGCGCCGGGCGCCGGTTTGCCGCCCACCAGCACTTGCCCCTGAAAGACGTTACCCGCATACAGGCCGTAGGGCGCGCACATGGGCACAATTTCTGCCGTCAGACCCAACGGCTTGTCCCAGCCCGCGCCATCGCCGAAGGCGGCCACATAGCTCTTGGTGATGTGGACAATGAAGCGCCCTTCTCCCTGTTCCCAATACGGCTCGGGTTCCATGACAAAGGCGAACAGACCGGGACGTTCGGCGCGATAGACAGCTTTCCAGATTTCAAAGCCGTCTTGCTTTGCCGGCTTCAGGGAAGAAAGCAGGTCGCGACGTGTTCCGTTGCTGAAAAGGGAAAAATTTTTGGGCTTGGCGAGGTGCATGCCCTGTCCCTCAAAAGGATGCCAGAAAAGCAGATCAAGGCTGATATCTTTCTCGGCGTCCGTGTTGATCATGCTGCGGGAGGGGATGAGCATGCCGAAGTGCGCGAAAGCTGAGCTGTTCGCCAGACAGATGCACAAAAGGGCCAGACAGATAGGCGCTGAACGCGGCAAAAAACGCATGATGACTCCTTGGCGACACGTTTTTCAAATTCGTGCTACTTTATGTCGGGAGGATACAGCCGTCAAGAGGAGACATCCCGGCGTGATGCTGCGCCAGACTTTTTTGCATTGAGCCGCCACCCACGGGATCGCCTCTTGAGCTTCACGACCTAATTTCCATCTGGACAAGAACGCCGGGCAGAGCTAAGGTACGTCCCCGTTATGGGTGACGATATTCCGCGCTTTCTCAAAAGGTTCTTGCTTGCTGTATGCATTCTCCTGTTGGGAATGCCGGCAGATATTCACCCCGCGCAAATGCCCTCCGAAGTGGAAGCGCACCCCGTCGAAACCACATCGGCTCCGGCTGTGGGACAAAGACCCGCAGAATCCGCCCAAAATATTACGCAACACCATATAAATACTGAAGAAATTTCTGATCCGCACACGGAGACAGTGCAAAAACAGGGTGACGCCGCACGCTCTCCGCAGGCTGAGCAAGACGCCACTGTTCAAGAAGATGAAACGCTTACCCGCACGGAAGACGGGGGCAAGGAGATCATCTCCGGTACCGTTGCCCAAGGCGATACTGCCGCCAAACTGCTCGGCAGCTCTGTGCAGAATATTGTGCAAGCCTCTCGCAAGTACTACTCCCTTGCCAATATTCGCAGCGGCCAGCCGTATATCGTGGTGCGCGACCGAGAGACAAAAGCCCTCGAACGTTTTGAATATGAAATAGATGCCCACCGCAAACTGGTGGTTGAGATGAGCGGCGATGCCTTTACGAGCCGCGTGGATCCCATTGTTTACGATATTCAGCTTGCGCTTCTGCAAGGCACGGTTGAGTCCAGCCTGTTT
>JAIRVN010000013.1 GCA_031253875.1 Deltaproteobacteria bacterium
TCAACGTGTTCGGCAACACCATTGCGGCGCTGCTGCTGTACCGGGTTGGCGGCCAGCACCTGACGGACGCGGTGGACGAAGCGATCGCGGCCAAAAAATCATAACCGGGCGTCCGCGCACATGCGCATGTTCAGGCCTGTCCCTTGCGGGATGGGCCTGTTGTCATTTTCAAGAAGGAGCCCGCTCAATGCTTTTCTATATAACGCAGGGAGTGCGGATCAATGTATATGAGCTGTCCCTGGCGTATCTCCGCAGTATTGGTGACGAATTCATGTTTCCCGATACGTTGGACGGCTTCAGGCTCATGGCTTGCGTCATACAGGCGCAGGCTGCTGTCTTCCAGATGACTTATGGTGCTCCAGTGGCGGTTGACGGGCGGGTCTTCCGGCAGCAGATAACGAAAAAAGCGGAACACTACCGCACGGCGCGGGCTTCCGTCCAGCCAGGAATGAATGGCCTGCCAGGTTTCCTCCGGATCGGGCGTACAGGCGCCTTCCCCAGGCTGCGGGAAAGGCGCCTGCACGCGCATGGGATAATTGAAGGAATGCACCTGCAACATGGCGTCCACCAGGGGAATATAGTCGGTCTGCTGGTCGAGCACGGCTTTGAAGGCGTCTTTGTTGTCAGCCAGGGCCAGCAGGGTTTCGTGGAGAATCTCCCTGGCCTTGAGCGCCCGCAGTCCGTGAGTCAGGCGCATAGCGTTGAGCACCGCGTATATGGCGCAAAAGACGTCGAGTTTGCCCTGGTAAAATGGTTTCATGGTTTTTTTGTTTGCCTGCTCTTTCGAGGGGGCTCATTCATACCACCGCCTCGGACGGCGGCAGCTACTTTTCCTGCAGCATGGCCTCGGCCAGCCTGATAAAGGCATCCTCGACGCCTTCGCCCGTTTTGGCGCTTGTTCTCAGCACCTGTATATCTTGCAGTTCAAGGCGCGCAATATCATCCTCCGTCACCTGCCAATCCGGGAGCAAATCCGCTTTGTTCAACAGCAGACAATGGGGCACATTGCCGATAACATCAAGGGCAAGCAGGCGAATGAGCAGCGCCGTATTCAGCGTGTCCTTGCGCGTGCCGTCGGCAACAAGGAAAAACCCCATAGCGCCGCGCAGATAGGAAACATTGATCTCATTGTATTCGTCCTTGCCCGCCATATCCCACAGCACCAGGTTGACGTCCTGTTCTCCCACGCGGCATTCTTTTTTGCTGATTTTCACTCCCAGGGTAGACAGATAACGATCCGAAAAAATCGAATGCACATATTGCTCGACAAGAGAGGTTTTGCCGACCGCAAAAGTTCCAAGCATGCAGATTTTCTTACTTACCATTTTCACTCCGCACAACGCGTGCATTTGCCGCGATCCGACGATCGCCTCCGGGTACGCATCAGTAGGTCAAAAAGTGGTCGAAAGGCAACTGCAGGTGGAACATACTGCCTTTACCAACTTCGGACTCCACCCAGAGTCGGCCCTGCATCAATTCCGTCAGACGTTTGCTCAACGTCAGCCCCAAACCGGCGCCGCCGTACTGGCGCGTCATGCTCCCGTCGGCCTGGGTAAAACCCTCGAAAATACGTTCCAACTGTGTGGATTCAATGCCGATACCGCTATCCTGCACCAAAAAATGTACGGAAACTTGGCGCTCATTTTCCGTTTCCGTCCGAACGTGCAGAGCAACCTGTCCCTGTTCTGTAAATTTTATCGCGTTATGCAGCAGATGGTGCAAGATCTGTCGCAAATGGGGCGCATCTCCCACAAGCATATCCGGCAACGCCGCATCAACGTGCATCTCAAACATCAGCCCTTTAGCTTCGGCGCGATCCTTCATGCCATCGTACAGCGAGCGCAGCAGCGAGCGCAGGCCGAACGGAACATTTTCCGTCTCCACAGCGCCCGTCTGCATCTTGGAGAAATCCATGATGTCATTGAACACTCCCAGCAGGCTCAACGTGGAACTATGAATTTTTTCAAGGTATCCTTTGAGTTTGGCAGAGGGATTTTGTTGCAGCGCCAGATGGCTCATGCCCAGTATGCCATTCATGGGCGTGCGTATTTCGTGGCTCATACGCGCCAGGAAATCGTTTTTCGCCTGATTCTCCTCTTCAGCCAAATGCCGTCTGGCAATATCTTGAGCACGGATTTGGAGAATGTCGCGCAGGCACGTTATCACAGTATTATACACAGCCACCAGCATTCGTATTTCTTCGTTCGTTGCGACAAGCGCAAGCCTGCTTTCCAGGTCCCCGCCGCTAAGACGAAGCGCCGCAGCGTTGAGGGCCTGCAGAGGGCGGGAAACCTCGCGCGCTATCAGGAAATACAGCACAAGAAACAGCAATATGGCGGTAAGGGCCAGGTATCCCACATTTGTATACAGCGAACGCGTCACGTCGCGAAGGACGATTTTTTCCGGCACAACGGCCAGCAGAGTCCATTCCGTGCTTTGCACCGGCGCATACGCAAGCCACAGCGCCCCTGCCCCTGACGTCGCATCCAGACGGATAACGCCCTCTCCGCCCTTGTGGAGCAAGGCATACGCGAGCTCTTCCAAATCCGCGCGTTTTTGCGTCTGGGCAAGGCTCACCAGCGTATGCTGCAAAATATATTCGGACTCGGGATGGGAAATAACCGTCCCCGTCTTGCTGATAAGCACGATAAAGCCGCCCGCCGTTTCCAGCGCGGCGAGTTTGGTCCTGATGTCTGCAACGCGCGTATCGACCTTGAACACCCCGATAAATTCGTTATCCTGCGTAATAGGCGCGCTGAAACTGACAACAATGGCATCTTCCGCGCTGAAGTACGGATCCGTCCAGGCACTGGCGCCTGTCAGCTTGGGGATAAGAAACCAGTCAGCAAACTGGTAATCAAAGTTGTATTCCGGGTCAATAAACATGTGCCTCATGGCGTTGCCGGAAGCACGAAACGCACGCGGCGCAAAAAATTTCTTTTGCGCGTCAAAGCGGTATGTGTCGAAAGCAACCACCGTGCCGTACACAGACGGGTTTTCCCTGGCGATGGCGTCAAGCAGTGGAAAAAAATCTTCTTCCCCGGCGAAAATGCCGCGGGAAAACAGGGCGGACACGGTCCGCGCCGCCTGCGCAAGCGATACGAAATGTCCGTCGACTTGCGCCGCACGGCTCGCCGCCTGGTTGGACAGCACGGTTATGGCCGAGTCCACTGCACGCTGTTTGCCGACGGAGTATTCATAGCCGATGAGCAAACCGTAGAGGATTATCAGCGGCAAGCCGATAATAGCCAGCATTTTCGTCCGCAAAGGCAGCATCACGGCGGCGGCTCACTTGACCGGAACAGGCCGGAAGAGCGTTTCATAAGAGAGCTTGCTGACGTCACGGCCCTGCGACTTCAACGCATCGACAATAAAGTCATAATCTGCCCGGCGCAGTTGGCCCCAATCCGCCGGATCCGGTCCGACCCCGTGCGTGACAAGATCCTTGACAACCTGGAGCATCCAGCGTTGGTGGCCCCTGTTCGTTACTACCGAATTGGCCTTCGTATAGCGCAATACCGTATCCAGCGTTTCTTCCTCATGTGCGAAGGCGTAGGCCCAACCTTTGATAACCGCCGCGTTCACGGCGGCGCAGATATCCGGATGCTCGTCCCTGTAGCGGGACGTGGTGAAAAGCCCGTCTCCCACAAAATTCAGGCCTGCATCCGCGTAATGGAATTCCACGAGATCCTTTTTGCGTAATCCCCTCTCAAGCAAGGAATAGTATTCGTTGTAATACATTGCCTGTGATGCGTCCGCCGCGCCCTGAAGCATGGGCGCCAGACTGTTGCTGAGCGGGAAAACAGCCTTGGGTTTGATGGCAAAAGCCGCCAAAAACATTCTGAATTCCGAATCAAAATCCCCGCCCCAGGAAAGGAGCACCTTGCCCGTCAGATCTTCCGGCTTGGTGATGCCCCGGCCGGCCCTGGCCACCATCATGGTAGCGCTTTTCTGCATGTATTGCCCTATGTTGACCGGATCCAGCCCCTCGATCCTGCGTAAAAGGCCTGTGGCCAGCCAGGCGGTGGCAAATTCCACTTCTCCCGCGCACAGACGGTGTATCGGCTTGTCGCCGAGCTTGGACCAGAGAAGTTGTACTGTCGGCAGTCCTGCTGCGCGGAAAAAACCTTTCTCGTACGCCATGATGAAACCGGCGAACTGCGCCTGAGGCTGCCATTGCATAAGTACACGGACAGGGGGCTGTACATCCGCGCTGCTCCGGGTCTGAGCACGCGAATCCGGCGGCATGCAACAGACAAGAACGGCGATACACGCCATGCGCCACACGATGGAACACATCCGGCTCAAATGCGTCGCACGCCACATACAATCCTCCGGGCAGTTCACAGATATGCGTTACATTACATGGCTTGCACGGCGTCCGCAACCCTTGCATGCAACGGATTTTTTATCGCTCGTCGCTCGCCGGAGCTGTCTTTCCTGCAAGATCCAAGCTTGCTCTGGGCATCTGGGCCAGATGCACTTTCAATTCAATACGCCGGCTGCCCTGATCGCCTTCCCGTAAATTTTTGGCAGGTTCCGCATATTGCGCCCCCATGCCGTAAATCGTCAACGGAATGCTTGCTCCACGGGCATACAACATGGCGGCCAGAGTTTTTGCCCGCTCCTGGCTCAATTCGTAATTGCGTTTTTCCTGGCCCAGGCTGTCCGCATGGCCGTACACGGTCACACTGACGCTTACGCCCATGTCTTTGCCCAATCTTTCCAGCGCTACCAAATCTTCCACAAGCTGCAAAAGTTTCGGATGATCTGCAGGAACAGGCATATCCCTGCCCAAAGGGAATTTTACGGAAACGGACTCAATAGCCCGGACAAGCTCGTGCATTCGATACGCGCGCGGATCCTCAAGCTGCTTCATATCGAGCTGTTTTATGCCCGGCACTGAAAGCAGTTCCCGGCGGCTCTGTAAAATCCAGTCCATGGGCGCTGTGCCGGAAAGACGCAGGATGCCGCCCTCGGCTTGAAATTCCATCTGCACGGTCTTTGGGAGACGGATTGCTTTCTCTATCCGCCTGGTGACAATGGGCGCCACATACGACACAAAGGGCTCCCAGCGGATGTGGAAACTCGCAGGATCCACCCCCTGTTCCCGCAGCACCTGTTCAATGGGTCTGGCAAGCTCATCCCGCATGCAGAACATTGTCCAGGGCAGGGACTCTGTCCTGTGGATGTCATATACCACTATGCCCGGTTCGCTGTTGAGCGCGGCAATGCCGCGTTCCAATGCTCCGCGCGTTTGCGCCGCCTCCTGCGCATGCTGATGCTCCGTATAGCGCCATGCCCCGATGGCGCCCACGACAGCTATGACAAACGCCACCGGCAACGCCTTTATCCACATCGGCAATGGCTTGTCGTCCTCAATCATCCGGGTGACAAGGCAGGCATCCAGATGCCGGCACGCAAGGCTGAAGGGCGTTGTATCGCCGTTGAAATTTGCCAGAGCGTCCGCATGTTCGAGGATTATGAGTTCGAGGGCCGAACGCAGCTTGTCCCGGAAATCCGCCGGCGGCGCGCCCTGTACGACACAAGCCAGATACGCCTTTGCGGAGCGTTCCACAAAAATTGTGGCCTCGCCCATCTGCAGTGATTCCAGTTCGTCCTGCCGGGCGCCGCTGAAACAGTCCCGCACGAAATCCTGGATAGCTGTAAGCATTGCGGAAACCATGTCCGCGTCCTGTCCCGGGACATCTTCGTCCTGCACATGGGCAAGTACAAGCCCCGTAGCGCTGTGGATCAAAAAAATCTGCTCGACCCTGTACACCAGGGTATGCAGCAGAACAACCTCGCTGAAGGGTTTGCCCGTGCGCAGGGCTTCCAGCCGCCAGCGCAATCCTTTCCAACTGAAGGACATCTCCAGCGTCTTGTGCAACCCCTGAAGCATGGTGCGAAAACTTTCCGCGATGGAGCGCCGGATTGCCGGTCCCATCAGCGGAAAAAGCACCGAGGTGAAATCCAGGGGATTCCTGCGCAGCGCGCCTTTGACGATTTCTTCGACTACAGGCTCAAGCGCCTTGCCCAGCCTGTCATCTTTGCCGGCGCGGAGCAGCACCGCCTCCGCAACAACCGTACTCACTTCGCGCGCGCGAAGAGCAGGATCGTCCAGGCGTTTCCTGATATCTTCAAGCAGGCTCAGCTCTGTTCCGAAAAGAAGCTCGCGCAGCGCGCCAAATTCTGTCTTGTCGGATACGGCTGCGACAGAAGGGACTTCGCAGGCCGCGTGCAAACGCGCCGCTTCAGAAGAAACAGCAGTATCGCGTTCAGGCATCCGGCGCGCCAGGCTCATTCAGCAGCATGTGTCCAAACTCGCCGCTCCACTGATTGCTCAGTTTGACGGCCACGTCATTAAACAAGCCGGACAAGGAACTGCGGTAGACCATGTCATGCCGGATCTGGGCGGCTGTACTGGCAAGGACCTCCAGAGTATCCCGGTACTTCTCCTCGACCTTGTCGGACAGGCTGCTGCTTTCGGTAAGCAGCAACTGGCGCAGTTCCCGCTCCGTGGCGTCCAGCACGCCGGACAGCTTGGTCAGTTTGCGTTCAAAGCCTTCCACCGCCGCAGCCAGATCCTTGGCGAGTTGCGCAAACGCGTCCGCCCGCTCGCGCTGTTCGTTTTTCAGCCCTTCGTTCCGCTCTCGTTGCTCATTTTTCAGGGCTTCAGAACGCTCACGCTGTTCATTCTTTATTTCACTGTCGCGTTCCGCGCCTTCCGCCTTGATACGATGCATGAGAGAGGCGTTCTCGCTCTTCATAAAATTTTCCAAGGAATCAAGGCGTTTTTTTAACGCATCACGAGCATCGTTGATCTCGCGCGTAAAACGTTCTTCCTGACGCTGGAAACGCGTTTCCAGATCCTTCAACTGCGCGCCGAACAGGATATCCCGGACCTGTTCCATCGAAGAAGCCTCTATCGGATGTGGCGCTTCATTGGGACGTTTGCTCATGTTATCTCCGCAAGTGGGTTATATGGAGGAAATACCCTCAACACAGCTTCCGCATCAGCCAGGCCATCTGTTCGCCCAGCTTTTCCATTGTACGCATGCCCTCGGCATCTTCTCTGACCGCGCCCGGCTCCAGGCCGTACCCCATATTCCAATAATTGGACATGGGCACTATCATTTCATTGATGCCGAAAAAAGCCATCAACGTATTGTACACCTGTATGGCGCCGCCGCGGCGGGCAGCCACCACGGGGGCGCCCACCTTACGGGCCAGCATTTTTGTCGCCACGCAGGAATAGCCGGCTCGGTCAATCAGGGCTTTCATCTCTGTCGTGACATTGGCGAAATATGTGGGAGACGCGAGAACAATGGCGTCCGCAGCAAGCATCCGCGCGATCCATTCGTTCATGGGATCCTCGGTTTGCGCGCAACGGCCGGGATGTTCGCGGCATTTGCCGCAGGCCAGGCAGCCGCGCACCGCCACGCCGCCGACGCAAATTTCTTCGCACGTGATGCCCGCCGCTTCCAACGGCCCGAACAGGCGTGTGAGCATATGATGCGTATTGCCGTCTTTGCGCGGACTGCCGTTATATGCCGTCAAATGCATACTTCCTCCTTGGGGGTTGCTTCCCGAAAGCCGGGTTTACCATGTTTCCCAATGCACCTTTAAAAAATTCTCCATTGTAGCCGAATTCCCGGCGCGGATCGCACGCCATATGCACGCTTCCCCGTAATTTTTTAAGGATTATACGCAACTCCCCCGAAAGAGGCAATATCGTCGTCAAAACGTCGAAGATGAAAAACGCCTTCGGCCCATTTTTTTTGAAGACAGTTTTTCCGTATTCACGTAGTATTTTTGCCGCCCCCTACTGGCTCTCTACGCCGAGGACGCCTATGCCCCGCCTGGAATGTGCCCTTTTGCCCGCCCTCCTGTGGCTTCTGCTGGCCGCATCTCCGGCCTGCGCCGAATACTTTACCATCCTGCGCGCCAATCCGCCGTTGGTAAGCGACCAAAACTGCAAAGAAATTAACGTGTCCATCGCCTTTGGGCATCCTTTCGCGCAGACGGCAGCGGATATGGACTTGGTGCAGATGTTCGCGGCCATCAAATATCCCGCGAAGAAGGATGGACAAAGTATCCGCCATGAATTTCTCGATACCCTCAAGCCTGGAAAATATCTGAAAAAAAATGCCTGGGCCGCCACAATCCCTCTGCCGGAACCCGGACTGTACCAGCTTGTTCTGGAGACACGGCCCTATTGGGAGGAGACGCAGGGCATCTTCCTCCAGCAATTTGCGCAAACGCTCGTGCCGGTGCAGGGCTGCGAACATGGCTGGGAAATACCCGTCGGCCTGAAATTGGAAATTCTTCCCCTGACGCGTCCTTTCGGCCTGATGGCGCCGGCCTTGTTCACCGGACGCGTGTTGTTCGACGGCAAAATTTTGCCCGATACGCCGGTGCGCATAGAATACTTGAACGAGGACAAGCGGGCTGTCCCAAGTACCTACCATCAGACACAGCGCGTCCGCACCGATGAGTACGGCATCTTCTCCTTCGTGTGTCCTCATCCGGGTTGGTGGGGTTTTGCGGCCGTCACCCAGGGCGCTCCGCTCAAAGGATCCGACGGACAACCCAAAAATACGGAATTGTCCGGCGTGCTGTGGATATATATTGATCCGCCGGCACTCCCGAAAAAAAAACAGACCGGCCAACAGGACGGCTGAACGCCGTACATTTTTGGAATGCGCGAAAAGGGGGCTTGTTTTTTACATACGGATACTTATAGTATAGAGCATGATGAAACTGTGAGGAGAAAAATATGTACTTGAGATTGGTTGTATTTTTTGCAGTACTGTTTGTCGGCATCCTGGCCCTGAGCGCTTGGGACGCGGACGCCGCCCGTTTTGGCGGCGGCAAATCTTTCGGCGGCGGTTCCTCTATGAGTAAGCCCGCTGCGCCGCCTTCCCCCGCGCCCGGCATTAACAGGAGCGCTCCCGGCCAAAATGCTCCCGGCGCAGCAGGAGCGGCCGGCGCGGCAGCTTCCCCGCGCTTCGGCGGCATGGGCGGCATGCTCGGCGGACTGCTGGCGGGCACGCTTGTCGGGTCCCTGCTCTTCGGCGGTGGCTTTCAGGGCGGCGGTTTTATGGACATCCTGCTCATCGGCCTGCTGCTGTACTTCGCTTTCAAACTTTTCTCGCGCTTCCGCAGACCGGCCGAGGCCGGCGGCCCAAGCCAGCACAGGACATACCAGCCGGAACAGGCGCAACGTTCCGGAATGGACTGGGGCCAGTTGAGCGGACAACCGCACAGCACGAACATTGATGCACCCTCCAACAACGCCATTCCCGCCGGTTTCGATACCGAGGAATTTCTGCGTGGGGCCAAAATGGCTTACACACGCCTGCAGGCCTCCTGGGACAAGCGCGACCTGGACGACATCGCCCAATTCGCCAGTCCGGCGGTCATGAAGGAAGTACGCTCCCAAACCGAGGCCGACCCAAAACCTTCCACCACAGAAGTGCTGCTGATCAACGCCCAGTTGCTCTCTGTAGCCAGGGAAGGCGGCGTGGAACGGGCCACCGTGTTTTTTGACGTGTTGTTGCGCGAAGATCCCGCAATGCAGTCAACTACCCAAGCCCGTGAAGTATGGCACTTCATGCGCGACGACAGTGCATCCTGGAAGCTCGACGGCATCCAGCAGGTTGAAGGGTAGTAAACGTCTTCTCGGGGGACTGTTGAAGCAACGCTTCTTCCCTTGCCAATCGGAACAAAAAGATATACCTTTTTGAGTTCCGTACAATATGAGGTGTATCATGAAAGAAAAAATTCATCCCAAAGCATACAAGGCGAACATTTCCTGTGCTTGCGGCAATCAGGTGGAAGCGTTTTCCACGAAGGGCGAGAAATTGCATGTGGAAATTTGTTCTGCCTGTCATCCCTTTTTTACCGGCAAACAGCGTTTTGTGGATACAGCGGGCCGTATTGACCGTTTTCGCAAGAAATACGCCAAGTTTGACAAATAAGCGCTTCTTTTTTTGCGTCCGCATGGATCCTCCCTGGATATTCCGGGGAGGATTTTGCGCTTATCGCAGAACATTGCGAGTAACCCCATGGCATGTTCCCCTGTTTCCGGTTTTGTCCGCCTTGTGAGCGACGCCAAGCCTCCGCTTGTGGGTGGACAGGCCGTGATGGAAGGTGTGATGATGCGCCACGGCAGCGCCTATGCCCTGGCGGTGCGCCATCCGGACGGCACGATTGTGGCGGAGCGGCGGCCCTGGTTTTCACTCACCCGTTCGCCGCTTCTGTCCAAGCCCTTTGTGCGCGGCTTTCCCATCCTCATTGAAACGCTGGTCAACGGCATCAAGGCGCTCAACCGCTCCGCGCAGCAGGGCGCGGAAGGAACGGGGGACGAAATCCAGGGCTGGCAGCTCGTGCTGACGCTGTTTCTGGCGTTGGCCCTGGCGATTGGGTTGTTTGTAGTCACGCCGCACCTCATGTCCATAGGCATGAACTGGCTGAAGCTGGGCGGCGGCGTAGAAGGCCTGAGTTTCCATTTGTGGGACGGGCTTTTTAAATTTCTTATTTTTATCGGCTATATTTTTTGTATTTCCTTTGTGCCGGACATTCGCCGCGTATTCCAGTACCACGGGGCGGAGCACAAGGTGATCCGCGCCTTTGAGGCCGATGGTGAAATCACCGCCGGCGAAGCCGCGCGCCACAGCC
Source organism: Deltaproteobacteria bacterium (assembly GCA_031253875.1). Lineage (GTDB taxonomy): Bacteria > Desulfobacterota > Desulfovibrionia > Desulfovibrionales > Desulfovibrionaceae > WRKB01. The sequence continues at coordinate 10,684 of JAIRVN010000013.1, forward strand.
GTCTGCATCCGCGTTGCGGCACGACCTTTCTGCTTTTTGTCCTGTCCATTTCCATCATTCTGCACGCCGTGCTGGTGCCGCTGCTCTTTGTGTTCTGGACGCCGGAAGGCGCCGTCGTCAAACATGCGGCGACGATATTGTTCAAGCTGCTGCTTATGATCCCGATCAGCGCGCTGGCGTATGAGTTGATCCGCTACGCGGCTGGTTTGGGCGATACCTGGATTGGAACCGTGTTGCGCGCGCCAGGCATGCTTTTGCAGATGCTCACCACCTATGAGCCGGATCAGGAACAAATCGAAGTGGCGGTAGTGGCCCTGGCCGAGGCGCTCGGCGAAGAGGCGCCGGAACGGCTGCGCGCGCCCATATATCAGCCTATGCAATCCGACGCGGCAAAATCATAGTATCGGGGGCTTCATGTTCGCCAGGCTTGAGGGATTGGAACGTACATACACGGAACTGGAAACGCAGTTGGCGGAACCTGATGTCTTTGCCGATCAAGAGCGGTACCGCAAACTGACCAAAGCGCATGCCGGCTTGCACGAGGTGGTGGGCTTGTTCCGCAAACATCGCCAGACGCGTGAGGCATTGGACGAAAACAGCCAGTTGCTGAACGATCCGGATCCGGAACTGCGCGCCATGGTACAGGAAGAATGCTGCCAGCTTGAACAGGAATTGCCGAAACTGGAGCAAGAGCTCAAGATGCTGCTCTTGCCCGCTGATCCTTTGGACGCCAAAAACACCATACTCGAAATCCGGGCCGGTACCGGCGGCGAGGAAGC
>JAIRVN010000098.1 GCA_031253875.1 Deltaproteobacteria bacterium
CCATCTACGGCATGACGGGCGGCCAGGCCGCCCCCACCACGCCCAGGGACACCAAGACCGTCACCAGCCCTTACGGTTTTACGGAGCACTCCTTTAACCTCTCCGAACTGGTCAAGGCGGCCGGAGCCTCCTATGTGGCCCGCTGGACCACGGCGCACACCGTACAATTGAGCAATGCCATCAAAGCCGGTATGGAGAAAAAAGGATTCAGCTTCATTGAAGCTGTGAGCCAGTGTCCGGTGCAGTACGGCCGCGCGAGCGGGCAACGTTCGGCGCGCGGCATGCTCAAGGCATACCTCGAAAACAGCATCTCCGTGAAGAAAGCCGCGAAGCTTTCCACAGAAACATTGACAGGCAAGATCATTGTCGGCGAATTCCAGAATACAGACAAGACGGAATTTACGGATGCGCTGGCCGACATAAGAAGAATTGCGCAAGGAGACGGGTGATGGGGCTGATACAGCTGACATTCGCGGGCATAGGCGGCCAGGGTTCCATCCTCGCGGGCGCCATTCTGGGGAGTGCCGCGGTCACATACGGCGGGCACTATGCGACCCAGACCCAGGCATATTCATCCGAACTGCGCGGTGGATTCGCCGCCACCTGGGTCATCTTTTCCGATGAGCCCATTGTGTACCCAAGGGTGGTTCAACCCGACATCCTGGTTGCCCAGGCGCAGGATTCCATTGATCGCTTTGCCAAAACCCTGAGGCGGGACGGCATTCTGCTTGTTGACAGCGACATTGTGCATGCCGTGCCGTCCATTACGGTAAAACAATACAGGATTGCGGCCACATCCCTCGCGCGGAACGAATTTTCCACGCCCATCGTAGCCAACATTGTCATGCTCGGCGCCCTGACCAAGGTGGCGCCCGTGGCCGAGCGCTCATGCGTGGAACGGGCCATTGCCGACGCCGTGCCCAGGAACAAGGTAGACCTCAACATCAAGGCTTTTGCCGCGGGCTTCGACGCGGTGCAAGCCTGTTGATGGGACATTGGCAGAATGGGCCTTCACATCAGATGTGCCGCAGGCGTTCCGCAAGATACCGCACCACCTCGCCATGGGTTTCTGCGTCGGGCGTGTAGAGGCGCAGCATGTGCCCACGTCCGCGCCGCAATAAAATTCCCCGCATGGACGCGATATCCTGAAAGCGGTCGATTTTGTCCCAAGTCAGGTGCCGGCTGCGGGTGCGGTCGGCCCTGACCGCGCCAACCACCGGAAACGGACGAAGCCGCAGACAGAATACTTCCTTGCGTTCGTCGTTCCCGCGCGTGCCCTCGTGATAAATGCCGTCGGAATCCATATGATAAATGGCGTAATATTTGTTGTCGAAAAACAACAGCGAGATACCGATAAACCCGGCCATTACGGCCAGCAGAACCATGCCCGCAACGCCCAAAGAGACGGTTATGTCCGTAGTGCTGATGCTGCCTTCCGTGAACCAGACTCCGACACACAGCGTAAGCAGCACAACGGCCGCGCCTACAAAGGCAAATTGGAAAAGCTCAATCAACAGAAAAGGATTGGTGCCCATGGGAACAGCAGTCTGCCAGCGCAGGACGCTGGTATCTTCCGGCCGTGGGCCGAGCACATCGCGCAAGGTCTTTTGAGCCAACGAGGCCCTCCAGCATGATGCTCAAACAATGTCACTGTGCAGGCTGTTTTTGGGCCGTAATAGCACCAGGGTGGCAGCAGGCAAGGAAATGGTTGGGGCCGATTTCCACGAGTTCCGGCGTTTCTTCCAGGCAGTCCGCCTGACGGGATGGGCAACGTCCATAGAAACGGCAACCTGCAGGCGGATTCACCGGGCTGGGCACATCGCCTTCCAAAATGATCCGGTCTTTACGGACAATGTCCAGCTTGGGAATCGGAATGGCCGAAAGCAGAGCCTGTGTGTACGGATGTTGCGGGTTTTCGAAGATTTCCAGATGGTGGGCCAGTTCAATGACTTTGCCCAAATACATGACTGCGATGCGGTTGGAAATGTGCCGCACCACGCTGAGGTCATGGGTAATGAACAGGTACGTGTATTGAAACTGGTCCTTGAGATCCTGCAACAGATTCAAAATTTGGGCCTGAATGCATACGTCAAGGGCGGAAACCGGCTCGTCCAGCACGATGAATTCAGGGTTCAGGGCCAGTGCGCGCGCTACGCCGATGCGCTGACGGCGGCCGCCGTCCAGTTCATGGGGAAAAGAGGTGGCGAGACGCTGGGCAAGACCCACTGTATCCATGAGTTCCTTGATCCGGACCGAAGTTTCCCGCTCGTTGGGGTATACTTTGTGGATACGCAGGGGTTCGGCAATGAGCTGTTCCACGGAAAGACGCGGATTCAGCGAGGAATACGGATCCTGGAACACCATTTGCGCCCGCTTGCGGAAGGTGCGCAGATCGTTTTTGTCAAATTTGACGATGTCCTGATCGCCAAAGAGCACGGAGCCGCCAGTGGCTTCCAAGAGCCGGATGACCACTCTGCCCAGAGTTGATTTGCCGCAACCGGATTCGCCCACCAGCCCCAGGGTTTCTCCTTTGGCGATGAAGATATTCACGTCATCAACCGCGTGCAGCGGTCCCTTGGGGGTGGAAAAATACTTCTTCAGCCTCCGCGTTTCCACCATGGTCTCGGTTACAGCCGGACTACCCATGCGCTTGCCTCCCGTTTTTCTCCTGTATTTTGAAGCAAGCCACAAAATGGCCCGGTTCGACTTCCGTCATATCAGGGCTGTTCGCGGAGCAGGCCTCGTCGGCATACTGACAACGCGGCGCGAAACAGCAGCCAGGGGGCAGGGCCGTCGGATCCGGAGGAAGGCCGGGCATGGTGTTCAGCCGATGCACATTCTTGGTCAGATCGGGAATAGAGTGGAAAAGCCCCTGAGTATACGGATGCTGCGGGTTACCGTACAGGGTTCTGGCATCCGCCTTTTCCAGAATCCGACCGGCATACATGATCGCGACGGAGTCGCATAACTCGGCTACAACTCCAAGGTCGTGGGTGATCAGAATGGTGGCCGTGTTGAAGTGTTGCTTGAGCTCACGCATCAGTTCCAGCACCTGGGCCTGAATGGTCACATCCAGGGCGGTCGTGGGTTCGTCCGCGATCAGCAGTTGCGGGTTACAGGCCAGCGCGATGGCGATGACCACCCGTTGCTTCATGCCGCCGCTGAACTGGTGCGGGTAATCCGGACCGCGCTCGGGCTGTATGCCGACCAGTTGCAGCATGGCGCGGGCTTTTTCCAAGGCTTCTTTGTTCGTCACCTGCTCATGCAGGCGGATCATTTCCGCAATCTGTTCCTGTACCGTAAGCACCGGGTTCAAAGAGGTCATGGGGTCCTGAAAAATCATGGCGACTTTCTTGCCGCGAATATGGCGCTTTTCTTCCTCGGACTTGGTGAGTATGTCTTTGCCGTCAAAAAATATCTGTCCGCTGGTAATCTTGCCTGGAGGAGATGCTATAAGCTGCATGATCGCAAGGGCGGTCGTGGTCTTGCCGGCTCCAGTCTCTCCCACAAGCCCAACGGCCTCACCCCTTTTCAGGGTGAAATTCAAGCCCTCGACAGCTTTCACAAGGCCCGTGTCGGTATGAAATTGCACCCGAAGATCTCGGATTTCAAGAAGAAATTCGCTATGCTGCGTCATAAAGCATCTTTACCTATTGATTTTTTGGGGGATGACTCCGTGTGCTGATTACCGTTTCAGTTTGGGATCCATGGCGTCGCGCAGGCCGTCGCCGAGAAAGTTGAGGGCCATAATCGTAATCATGATGGCAAGACCGGGGAATACGGCCATATAGGCATAGTCGCGCAAATAGCCGCGTGAACCGGCCAGCATGCCTCCCCATTCCGGGAACGGCGGCTGGATGCCCAAGCCGAGAAAGCTGAGGGCGGCGGCGGCCAGAATAGCTTGAGCCACCCGTAGCGTCCCCTGCACGATAATGGGTGCGCTGCAGTTGGGCAGAATATGTTTGGCGATGATCCAGGCGTCACTCGCGCCCATGCAGCGTGCCGCTTCAATATATTCCTGCCCCACGATCGAGAGCACCGCCCCGCGCACGATCCGGGCGAAGGTCGGCAGGGCTGCTATGCCCACGGCGATGGTCAGGTTCATCAGTCCCGGTCCCAGCGCGGCGGCAATGGTGATGGCCAGTAGAATCTGCGGGATGGCGAACAGAACATCCATGAAACGCATGATCACGTCGTCCAGGTGACCGCCGTAGTAGCCGGCGATGGCCCCCAGCACCCCGCCGGAAAGCATGGCCAGCGAAACGGCGAAGACGCCGACCTGCAGCGAGACCTGCGCCCCGTAAATGATACGGCTCAGAATGTCACGGCCAAAATCGTCTGTGCCCAAAGGATGCGCCCAGCTTGGCGGTTCAAAAGCGTCCACCAGGTTCTGCGTCGCGTAGTGATACGGCGCGAGCAAGGGAGCGAACACGGCGGTCAGCAGCAAAATAAGCATGATCCACAGCCCCAGAACGGCCAGACGGTTCCGCCGCAGGCGGACGAGAGTCAAATACAGATTGCTGTTTTTACGGAGCAACACCATGGAGACTCCTCAAGCATGAGAGTGTTCACCGCCATCGTTTTGGCCTGTACCGGAACGGCGGACATCTTGTAAAACCGGCCTCTAACGAACGCTAATAACGGTAGCGGGTGCGCAATCGCGGATCAATCCAGGCGTACAAAAGATCCACGAACAAGTTGATGAACACGTAAGCGATGGCGATATACAGCACCGCCCCTTGCACTATGGGATAGTCACGGGACTTGATCCCTTCCACCGCAAGTCGACCCACGCCGGGAATGGAGAAGACCGATTCGGTCAGAATGGAACCGCCCAGCAGAAGGCCGAACTGAATGCCGATAATGGTGACGATAGGAATGAGCGCGTTCTGCAGCGCGTGCTTCAGAATGACTACGGACTCTTTCTGGCCCTTGGCCCGCGCCGTGCGGATATAGTCTGAACGGATGACCTCAAGCATGCTTGAGCGGGTCATGCGTGTGATGATGGACATGGACGGGGCTGAAAGCGTGATCCAGGGAAGAATGCGCTGGCTCAAGGTGTCGAAACCCGATGACGGCAGCCATCGCAATCGCACCGAGAACCATAAGATAAATAAAATGCCGAGATAAAAAATGGGCGTTGAAATGCCCAGCATTGCGATGACCATGGTCACGTTGTCAAAGATGGAGTACTGTTTGATCGCGCAGATAATGCCAAAGGTCATCCCCAGCACCGTGGCGAACGTAATGGCGCCAAAGGCCAAGTTCAGTGTGACGGGGAAGGTGTTGGCCATTTCTCCGGCGACGGGGCGCCGTGTCACATAGGAGCGGCCTATGTCCTGGTTGACCGCTGCATTATACACGAAAAACCCGTAGCGAACCAAAAAAGAGCGGTCCAGGCCGTACTCCCGGCGGAATTCGTTCAGGCTTTCTTCCGAGGCATCCTCGCCTAAAGCCAGGCGGGCCGGGTCGCCAGGAGTTACGGATAGCAGGGAAAATAAAATGAATGTGACTCCGAGAGCAACCGGAATCATGGCGAGAATTCTCCGGATCAAGTATCTGAACACGCCTACTCCCCCCTCGCACTTGAAGATGGACAAAAAACGTCTTTTGTGTAGGGAACACCTGTAATATCAAGGTTAACACGCCATTCTTACACTGTAAAGTGACGGTATACGGTGTGTCGCGAGCAATTGATACAGACCATGCAAAAGCTGCTGTATGTCGGGTTGAGCGCCCGCAAAGCAACGATCAGTGTTCAGGGAGGCTCTCGAAAAGCCGGAAAAGAGTACCTGAGCAAACTCCGGGGGAAGGCGGCACGCCTTTCCCCGGAGCAGTTGTCTATAGCTTCAAAAACGCCGGAGCTAGTTTTTGAAATACGCGTTGCCGTAATAGTTGACGGAACCGGAGCCCCAATTCACGCCCTCAAGGTCTTTGTCCATACAGTACATATTGATGGGGGACGCAAAAAATATCCAAGGCACGGTTTCGTTGAGTCGATCCCACAACTGTTTGTATACCGCTTCACGTTCCGGACCATCTGCAAGAAGCGACCCCTTGGTCAGAAGTTCGTCCGTAAGCTTGTCCGAGTACCACGAGCGGTTTGTCTGCCCGATAACTGCGGAATGGAAGGATGGACCCAGCACGAAAAATGGATCCAGTGCGGGCTCGCTGCCCCACCAGGCGCTCAGGAAGGGGTCATGGTCCTTCTGACGGATAACTTCATGAAATGCGCCCCATTCGATGACCTTGGCTTCCATGTCAATGCCTATCTCCCGGAAATTGGCTTGTAATATGGTCCCGCAGGCCACGCGCTCGGTCAGGTCAGGCAGAAGCAACGCGCCAGTGAACCCGTAGGGAAAACCCGCATCAGCCAGCAGTTTTTTGGCGCCCGCGACGTCCCTTTTGCGCGGGGGCGATTCCTTGACCCGGTTGTATTTGATTGCGGAACTGAGCGGCCCGTTGGAAGCCTCGGCATACCCCCTGAAGACGGCCTTGACTATCCCCTCGCGGTCGACAGCCATATCCATGGCTTGACGTACCTTAAGGTTATCATAGGGCGGCTTGGTCACGTCAAAACTGAGATAATAGATACGGGATCCGGGTTTGCGCACAATTTTCAGGTTCTTGTTGGCTTCAATGCGTGGAATATCCACGCGGGCAGGGTCAAGAATGACGTCCACCGCGCCGCTTTCCAGTTCAATGGTCCGGCTGGAGTTTTCAACGATGGTGCGCATGACCAGGCGCTTCAGCTTGGACGGGGTTCCGTGGTAGTCGTCAAAGCGCTCAAAGGTGGCTCTATCGCCGAACACCCAGCTTACCAGCTTGAAGCGGCCGGTGCCCACAGGGTTCACCCCATAGTCCTTGCCGAACTGTTCCACGGCCTTCTTGTTCAAAATCGAAGCCCAAGGATGGGACAGCGAGTCAAGGAACAACTGTCCCAAGGCCAGGGTGGTGCGGAGCAGCACCGTATGATCGTCAATTTTTTCGATGCCGTTAGGATCAACGTACATGGACAGGGCCTTGATCGCCCCGCCCTGAGGGCCGGTAGCTCGTTTAAAGGTAAAGACAACGTCATCGGCGGTCATGGTCTCGCCGTTGTGGAACTTGACCCCTTTCTTCAAATAGAATTTGAAGGCCTTGCCGCCCTCAAGAATCTCCCATTTTTCCGCCAAGCGAGGAACCGTGGCTCCCGTATCGTCTGTGGCGGTCAAACCCTCATAAATTTGCACACAGATGTTGTGCGTGCCCGCATCAGGCGTTGCCTGTGGATCCAAGGTTTTGGTGCTGTGCCCGAGACCGACTGTCAAGGTATCGCCTTTGGCAAAGGCGGCGCCTGCTCCGAGCAGAACACATAATGCCGCAAAAACGCACAGTCTGATCCAATAGTGCATAACTCCTCCGGAAAATGTTTTACTGCGTTGCTTCCACGCGACTATCGCACAACATCAGACACGGATACCTACACTGCTCCTGCTGCTAAAAACAATTTCATACCGGCGCCGCCGACCTTGCACCATTACGCATTACGGATCTGGAATAACGGCAGTTTCTCCTCACGATAGCGCTGGACGACTTTCGCTTACAAATCTCTGTTGATGGTTCCTTCCCAGGTGCTCACCTTCGCCTCATGCGACTCTGCCGGAGAAACCCATTTTGTGGTGACGGTCTTGATTTGGGTGTAAAAACGCATCCCGTCCCTGCCAAGCACATACAAATCGCCATAGAAAGAGCGTTTGTGGCCTGAAAAAGGGAAGAAGGCCAAAGGAACCGGAATCCCCACATTGACGCCCACCATGCCGCCGTCGGTTCTGCGGACGAATTCGCGGGCATAGTGACCACTCGTGGTAAAGATCGATGACCCGTTGGCAAAGGGGTTGGCGTTCATCAGGGAAAGGCCTTCCTCAAAGTCCTTGCAACGTTTGACGCACAACACGGGTCCGAATATTTCCTCATCGCCGACGCTCATGCCCGGCTTGACATGATCAAAAATGGTCGGCCCCACAAAAAAGCCTTTTTCAAAACCCGCCGGTCGGCAGCCACGTCCGTCAAGAACGAGCGTTGCGCCCTGCTTCACCCCCTTGTCTATCCATTCTTCCACAAAGGTCTTTTGGGCCGCGCTGACGACAGGACCAAGCTGCGTAGCAGGGTCGTATGCAGAACCGACAACCAGATCTTGGGCCAATTTTTTCAAGATGGCGACGAATTCGTCCGCTACCGACTCCTGCACAACCACTGCCGGCAGGGCCATACAGCGCTGGCCGGCGCAACCGAAAGCGGAATTGATCACCCTGCGCGCCGTCCATTCCAGGGGCGCATCTTCCAATATCAGGGCGTGGTTCTTGGCCTCTACCAAACACTGCACCCTTTTGCCGGCAGCGGCGGCAGCAAGGTAAATCTTTTTGCCGACGGATTCCGACCCCACAAAAGTAATGCCGTCAATATCCTTGTGCTCCAACAGCCTGGTCAATTCTTCCCGGCTGCAGGTCACCAGGTTGACAACACCCTTCGGCAGCCCCGCCTCAATGAGCAGCGCCAGCAAGCGCATGCCGGTCTGGGGAACCATGGTGGCGGCCTTGAGCACCATGCAATTGCCGGACACGATGCAGGAGGGAATAAACCAGCCGAATGGAATCATTGCGGGGAAGTTGTATGGAGCAATGCCCAGAAAAACGCCGACAGGCTCCCGATACAACGTGATGTCGTGGCCTCGCGTGGCCTCCATCAAAGAATGGCCTTGCAGTTCCAAGGGCGCGCCAACGCCAAGCTCACAGGCTTCTATCACCTTGAAAACATCGCCGCGCGCCTCCTCGAGATTTTTTCCCATTTCCGTGGCAAGCAGCACGGACAATTCTTCGAAATGGGCATTCACCAATTCCCTGTATTTGAAAAGCACCTGAGTGCGTACAGCGACGGGTTTTGAAGCCCATTCGGGGAAAGCGGCCCGACAGGAGGCAACGGCCGCCTCAACTTCTTCCTGGGTACAGACGGGAGCCTCGGCAATCTGCTCGCCAGTGCTGGGGTTCATGACAGCAGCGTGTTTTCGGGCGCGAGAGTCTTTCCAGACATTGTCCACGCAGTACTGCAATCGTCTGACAGGCATATCTCATCTCCTTTGAGGACATCGCAGGGCGCTCGTATCTGGATGGCAAAGTGGAAGTAGGACGTAATCTGCCTGAAAAGCAGGGCGCGCCGCTGGGCACACCGAGGCACGGCGATAAAGAGTACATGCTTTCACAGCGTATATCAACGCTCTTGACAAACAGCGTCAGCCGGGCTTGCGGGGGATATGCGCAATGCTTG
>JAIRVN010000136.1 GCA_031253875.1 Deltaproteobacteria bacterium
GCCGATGAAAGCGGAAAACACGATGCTGCCCACGCTGCTGGCGGCCAGCAGCCCATATGAAACGGAACAACTCAGCATAAGGGAGCCCACCTCCACAATCACCGTGCCGAGCACAATGCCCAGCAACCCCCCGGCGATGGACTTGCAAAGGGCTTCGGTCAGGAATTGCGCGAGGATGTCGGCATCCGCGCCGCCCATGGCTTTTTTCAGCCCCACTTCGCGCGTGCGTGCGCGCACCGCCGCAAAGGTGCCGTACCATATGCCGAAACCGCCCAACATGAGCGAAGCCGCGATGCCAAGCCACAACAGGGCTTCCACCCAGACGAAAATGGTCTGGACGCGGACAAGCTGCTCATCCTGTGTACGAATCACCAGATGGTTGACTTTTTGGTGTTGGGCGATGACCTGCGGGATTTCCCGAATCAGGCGGGAAACGTCTTCCCAGGCAACGGCCCGGACAAAGATGCGGTTGACCAGACCCTCGCTGAAATTCCTGTCCACAGCCGTGGTATACGGCATAAAACCCCAGCGCACCCACTCGCCCATCATCACTCCGCCGAAGGTGCCTATCACCTCAAAGGCCTCGCTGCCCAGAAATACGGGTTCGCCGATGGGATTAGCGTCGCCGAAAATATCTCTGGCCAGTTCCTTGCCCAACAGGCATACCCTGCGGCGTTCCTTGACGTCCTCTGCCGTAAAAAAGCGCCCCGTCTGCAGGGTCGCGGCATAAATATCCCAGAAGTGCTCATCCACCCCGGTCATCGTCATGGATACGGAACGTTCGCCGACGCGGGTGCGATATACTTTTATGTCCCAGGTATTACGGCCGGCCAGGAGCACGCCGGGCAAGCTGCGGATAGCCTCCACGCTCTCCGGCAAAAACTCCTGCCGGGGCGAGCCGGGAAACTTCCCGTAGTCCAAAAAAACACTTATGACGTTCACACCGCCGAGCAACACCATATCCTGCCCGATATTATAGCGAATCTCCCTCCCCAGAACCGAAAGGGTGACGAAGGCCATAATCCCGAGGGCTATGGAGCATATCACGCCGTAGCTGCGCTGGCGCAACACCTGGCGCAGACTGATGCGGACAAGATCGGAAGATGTCATCATGCGCGTACTGCTTTTATACGTGCTTTATATGCTTGTCCAGCGAGATCACCCGCCCCCCAGCGCCGACATGATAGGTCGTGTCATGCCAGCGCAGATGCCGGCACGTTATGCTGCGCACATACACCCGGCCCAGCAGCCAATAATTGAGGGCAAAGGCGCGCAGCCAGGCGGGAGCAGGCGCGCGGCGCGCGCTGAAATCTCGCAATGCAAGGGCAAAATACAGCAAAAACATCAGGTGCGCGGCGGCAACCGCCACGGACCAGGCAGGCACGAAGCCGAACAGGGGCCAGCAAGCGAGCAGCGCCAGGGAACACAGTGTGGGCGCGAAAAGCAGTGCAAGTCCCGCACCCATCACATACCACATGGCGGGCGTGCAGAATTTCAAGAACAAAATCTGGCGATCAAACCACGCCAGCCACTGCTCCGAGGCATGCGCCGCGACCGGCGTGCGCAGAAGCGCCGAGGGACACAGCCGCATATGGCCGCGCCGCGCCATCAGCAGGCCCGCCAGGGAACAATCATCCACCACATTCGTAGCCCAGAGCTCCTCGATCCCGTAGCGCTCAAAAGCCGGACGCGCTATGGCCATAGCCCCGCCCCAGGGCTGGGTAAACACGGATACCGCCTGCAACAGCCGCATGAAGATCACGGTGATCTGGTAGCCCAGCGATACGGGCTGGTCGTCCAGGGCATCCACGGCATGGTAGCCGGTGCTGAAGGCCGTTTCGCCCGCGGCAACGGGCCACACCAGCGTACGCAGAAAATCACGCGGCGCGGTATGCGTGCTGTCGCAGAAGGCATAGATATCCGCATCCCTGCCCAAGGCCGCGATACCGCACAGGCTATTGTGGTTTTTCTGCCCGCAGCGCGATGCGCGGCCAGCGGTCACGTGACGGGCGTGGGCACATTCCGCGGTCAATGTCCGCAAACATGGCACAGCCGGATCATCCTCTTCGGCGGTCACAAAGACCACTTCATAGCAGGGGTAGTCCTGCTCCAACAGAGAGCGCAAGGCAGCTTCCATGCCGGCACGCTGCCCCGCAACGGGAATTATCACGCCCACTTTCGGCGCATCCGGCCCCAGCGGGGGATAGGGCAGTTCGGTTGTCCCGCCGAGCAGCGCCGCCCGCCCTTGCCTATACACAAAAAACAGCAGGGCGCACTGGACAGCGACGGACACACACCAGGCCGCAAACATACATACCTCTACTGCTGCCGCACAAGGCGGCAGAATTCGTCCACTTCCGGTTCCGGGCCGCGCATGGCGCGCACATTCATCTTGTGCCCGTTCTTCAGCGTCAGCTCGCCCTGTACCGTATCCTCCGAGATGAAACGCCCCCGAAATTCGTGCCCCGAATTGTGCCTCACCGTAATGCGTTCGCCGTCGACCTTGCCGGACAGCGTATATCTGTCCACAGCGCCGCCGGCCTGGCGCAGGTACAGCGCCCCGTATACGTCGCCGCTGCTCGTGATGCAGATCCCCGCCCGGTAGGTGGAGCTGTACATGCTGCCTGTCCAAAGCTCGCGGCGTCCCTCGCCGGGGGCTGCGCTGCATGTCGGAACAAGAAGCCGCATCAGCAAGAACACGCAAAAAAGCAGGCACGCGATGCGTGGAGGTTGCTGTTTCATAGTGTCACAGTCCATCTGTGCGTATACTCCGGAAGTTCCCGGCAAGACAAGGGCTTGCATGGCTCAGAAAAACTCCGGATTGTTGCGTAACAAATGTAAAAAAAGTTCTTCATGCGCCGCAACCATGGCGCTGAGGGAAAAATCCCGTTCCGCGCGTTCCCGCCCGGCCTTGCCCATGTTGTGCGCAAGATCGGCATCGCGCAAAACGCGCAAAAGCCCCTCCGCCAGACCATCGGCATCCCCGGCCGGAACCATCAGGCCGTTTGCCTCCCGAAGCAGGAAGGGAATCCCTCCCACCCGCGTGGCCACGGCGGGCAGTCCGCTGGCCATGGCCTCAAGCAGTGCGTTGGGCATGCCTTCCTGGCGGGAACTTAAGGCAAACACCCTGGCCGAACGGCAACAGGCCGCCACATCCGTTGCCGCCGGCAACAGTTCCACGCTGCCCGCCAACGGCGCCTGCGCCATGCGGGCGCGCACCTTCGCTTCCAGCGGGCCTTCGCCTACCAGGCGCAGGCGCGCTTCCGGCATGTGCCCGAGCAGTTTGGCAAAGGCGTCGAGCAGGCAGGCGTGATCCTTATCCTCCACCAGCCGGGCCACGCACAAGATAATAGGTTCGCGTCCCGAAAAAGGAAGATCTCCGGGCTGAAAACGCTGTGTGTCCACGCCGTTGGCAATAAAGGACATATGATCTCGCGGCACACCGAGCCCGGCCATCACCTCGACAAGGGCCGTGGAATTGCACACGATATGGCGCGTCAGACGCCAAAGCCAGCGTTCATGCTGCCGCACGGGCGCGCCTCCGCCCCTGCAGGATCCCAGCACCAGGGGCAGACGCCTCAGGCGCCCGGCAATGCGCCCCCAGATATTGGGCAGGGCCGTACATAAAAAGAAGAGACCCGGCTTTTCTTGTCCCAGTTTGCGCCACAAGGCCACAAAGGAATCCAGGCCCGGAAGGGCCTTGTTCCCCAGATGCGTTACGGGCAGGTCGAGTTCGCGCGCCATGACGTCCAGTTCCGTGGGACCGGAAAGGGTCCACAGTTCCGGCGCGAAGCGCGCGCGATCCAGCCCGGCGGCCAGAGCCAGAGTTTGGCGCTGGGTGCCTCCTATACAGAGATCCTGCAGCAGAAAAACAGTGCGGGCCGCGTGCATGCGCTCAGGGGATAATGGTTCGATGCTTGAGATTGCGCAAAAAGCTCACAATGGCTACTATGCATGCAGCCTAGCATCGGGAGACCCATGACGCAAGCGACCGCCCAAAATACGAACCAGCCCCTGCATGCGGCCCGTGCCGCCGAAGATGCGCGCCTGCGCGTGATCGTCAGCCTGGATGTAGAGGAAGAAGGCCTGTTTTCCGGCCGCTATGCCACTGACGGCTGCACGGCGCACAATGTTTCCCTGCTGCCGCGACTTGCTCCGCTGACCCGCGAACTGGGCTTTCCGCTCAGCCTGTTGTGCACGCATGCGGTTTTTATGAATCCCGACGCCCGCGTCACCCTGGCCCGCATGCGCGACAGCCTGGGCGCGGAGATAGGCGCGCATCTCCATCATTGGAACACGCCCCCCCTGGGGCCGGAAACAAGCCCTCCCATCCCCGCGGATCAGCTGGATGCGGATCTCCTGCGCGCGCGTCTGCGCAGCCTGCTGCGCGCCGGGCAAGATTTTCAGGGTGAAGCCTTGCAAGTCTTCCGCATGGGCCGCTGGGATCTCAAGGCCGCCATCCGCCCCCTGCTGGCGGCAGAGGGCATACGGGTGGACAGTTCCGTCTGTCCTCTGCGCGCCTTCAAAAACGGGCCGGATCATTTTCTGGCCCCCGTGGATCCCTATTGGGCGGAAAACGGGCTGCTTGAAGTTCCCATCACCCAGATAGCGTTGCACCCCTGGCTTCCTCCCGCCCTGCACGCCATCGCGCGGGCTCTGCCGGCACAGCGCGGGCAGCGGCTGTTGGACAACTTCCATTTCTGGGGCGCGCTCAGCGCCAACCCGGTCTGGCACTCCGCCACCGTCATGCGCCTTGCCGCCCGCTGGCATGTGGCCCGCGGAGGCACGGTGCTCTGCCTGTTCTGGCACTCTTCGGAAATGATGCCCGGCGCCTCCCCGCGTATCAGGACACAGGAAGACGCGGATGCTCTGCTCGTCCGCGTATACGATTTTCTGCGCTGGCTGAAAGAGAGCTATGGCGCGCTGGGCGTCACCCTCGCCTCGTTGGCGCATGATCCGTCGGCGCACGGCTTCCCCGCGCGTCCCGCCGGCGGATACGGCGACTGGTGACCCGCCATGAACATGCGCCGCGTCATCTTTGTTCTGCTGGACGGACTTTCCGCCCGAAGCGGCCAGTCCTGCATGGGCTATCTGGAAAGTCTGCGTGAAACGGGACGCGCCTTTGGCGGCGTTGTCCGCTGCGAACTGCCCGCGCTTTCCCGCCCCTTGTACCATTGCCTGATCACCGGCAAGCGCCCGGCCGAGTCCGGCCTTGTGCATAACACCTGCTGGCAGGCCGAGCCCGCGCAAAACTGCTTCCATCTTGCCTGCGCCCAGGGCCGGATTACGGCCGCCGCCGCCTATTACTGGTTCAGAGAGCTTGTGAATGTCCATCCCTTCGCGCCCGAACGCGAACGCGTCACGGCCGACCCCGCGCTCCCCATTCAGCACGGACTCTTTTACAGCAGCGACGCCTATCCCGATGCCCAGGTCCTGCTGGACGCCCAAAGCCTGCTCACCGCGCACGCGCCTGATCTGCTGCTTGTCCATAGCCTGGGCATCGACCACGCCGGACATCTGCACGGACACGACAGCCCCGGCTACCGCAATGCCGCGCGCGAAGCCGACATGCTCCTGGCCCGGCACATGCCCGGCTGGCTCGAACAGGGCTATCAGCTCATGATCACCAGCGACCACGGCATGAGCGCCGACAAACTCCATAACGGCAACAGCCCCGAAGAGCGCGAAGTGCCCGTCTGGCTTGTCGGCGACGCCTTCCGGCCGGACGCGCCGCGCGCGCCCGAGCAGGTCGAATGGTGCGGCACTCTCTGCGAAGTCATGGGGATCGAGGCGCATGGCAAGGCGTTCTGCCGGGAAGTTTTGAGGTAAGTCTTGCGCTGCATTTTGAATCCCCACACGCGCCCCCCGTTCAATCTCGCGGCCGAGGAATGGCTGTTGCGCAACAGTCCCGAACAGGTCTTCATGCTCTGGCGCAACGCACCCGCGGTCATTGTGGGCAGGCACCAGAACACTGTCGCGGAGATTGACCAGGATTTCGTGCGCGAACGCGGCATAGCGGTGATACGCCGCATCACGGGCGGCGGGGCCGTGTTCCATGATCTGGGGAATGTGAATTTCAGCTTTGTACACCTGGGACACAGCGCGGGCGGCCTGGATTTTGCGCGCTTCACTGTGCCTGTCCTGGAAGCCCTGCGGGCCATGGGCGTGCCGTGCGAGTTTGATGGACGCAACGATCTGCTTGCGGACGGCAGAAAATTTTCCGGCAACGCCCAGCACATTGAGCGCGACCGCGTGCTGCACCACGGCACCCTGCTTTTTGACGCCAGCCTGGCGGATTTGACGGGCGCGCTCCGCCCGGATCCCCTGAAATTCCAGGCTAAAGCCGTCAAGAGCGTGCCCGCGCGGGTGGGTATGCTCAAAGAATATTTGCCGCATATGGATGTCGAGGAATTCATGGGGCTGCTGTTCGCGCATCTGCTGCGGACGCTGCCCGGAACGCGGCGCGATCTGTCCGGCGAAGAGGAAGAAGCCATAGCGGAACTGACGCGCACACGCTACGAAAACCGGGAATGGAACTTCGGCGCCTCGCCCCCCTACGGCTTTGCGCGGCGCACACGCATTCCGGCGGGCGTCTTCGACATCCGGCTGGACGTGCAGCGCGGCGTCGTCCATGCGGCCTGCATCCGGGGAGATTTTTTCGCCCTGCGCCCCATAGAGGAACTGGAAGCCCTGCTGCGCGGCTGTCCGCACGAAGGCGCAGCACTGGCGGCGCGTCTGGAATCCGCCGAATTGGACGGCTACGTCCGACAGCTCGAAACAGAAGATTTTATCTCCTGCCTGCTATGAATCCGGCAAGAAAAAAAATACTTGCCCAGAGAGGGGACTTGAGGATAAATTGTCCCGCTGATGCCGAGGTGGTGGAATTGGTAGACACACTATCTTGAGGGGGTAGCGGGCTAGTCCTGTGCGGGTTCGA
>JAIRVN010000184.1 GCA_031253875.1 Deltaproteobacteria bacterium
ATTGCTCAAAGAAATACCCTATAACGCGCAGTTGTTGGGAGGGAAAGCCAAGGTGTTCCAGTACCTGAGCCGCGACGAGGAACTGAAAAAATATATCATCCCGTATGACATAGTACGCACGCCGGACGCGGCGCTGCGCTTTGCGGATGCGCACGAGCGCATAGTGCTCAAGCCGGTTCGCGGTTCGCAGGGCAGGAAGGCGTTCAGCATCGCGCGCGTTGCCCACGGCGACTATGAGCTTGTGGCGGATCACGACACCACCATTGTCAGCGCTGCCGAGCTGAAGGCGAAACTGGAAAAGATTCTTGACCGCAACTACATCGCGCAGCGTTATGTCGCGTCGCGCACAAGCGCCGGCATGCCATACGACATTCGCGTCCATACCTGCAGGGGCAAAGACGCCAAATGGACGATCGTCAAAGTGTACGCGAGGTGCGGCATCGCAAAAAATCTGACCAGCAATCTCGCCGGCGGCGGCGCTTCAGCGGACGCCGAAGATTTTCTGCCCAGTCATTTCGGCCCCGAGCGCGGCAGGCGGGTGTATGAAAAAATTCACAAACTCGGACAGATGCTGCCGGAACGGCTGCAAAAGCTTTACGATCACCCGCTCAACTCGCTGGGTATCGACATCGGCGTGGATGCGGACGATGCCATCTATCTGTTCGAAGTCAACTCCCGTCCCGGTTCAGCGGGTTTCTATCTGGAACACGCCGTTCCCGTTGTGGACTATGCCATCCACGTGGCCACAGCCGGAAAAGGCCGGCACGGCGCGGAGGCGGACACAGCACGCAATGTTGATTGAGAAGCGGAATAAAGGAGTCGCCCATGCTCTTGGTTGATCGCCTTATGAACCTGGAAAACCATGTTCCGGATCACTGCGCCGTTCTGGCCGCGCCTCTGCCGCCGTGCACCCTGATCTTTTCCGTCTCAGACGGTTTGGCGCGTGCGGAGGTATTGCATGTTTCCGGCACTTCCCCCAGGCAGTGCTGGCGGGAGGGCCTGCGCCGCCTGCGCCGTCGCATGGATATGCGCAAGCTCACGGGCAAACATCTGCGCCTGGATTGGGTGGCGGACGCGCAGTCCTGCGCCTTCAGCGAGTTTCTCTCGCTGGCGGAAACAACCAAGCGCGGCTACCTGCGCTACGGCCTGGCCCTGGATGCGGGTTTCAACGTGCTGCTCACCGAGCAGGAGGCCAATGCCCAGGCCGTGTATTACCATGAAGACGATTATAATTCCTCCCGTTTCAACGCGGACGCTTTTTCCGCCTGGGCCGCCATACGCTTCAAGGGGCGGGAGGCTCGGCTGCCGGCGCCGGATGACCTGGTCTGGCGCATCAGCACGGCCGGAGTATATTGCGGCGACGACGGGGAACTGCACCCCTTGCCTGCCCCCAGGGCGGGCGCAAACCTCCTGACGAACGGCTTCTACTCCGGACGGCGGGAAACGCAACGCTTCACCCCGGAGACAGGAGATGCAACCATTCTGGGCGCGGCCCGCTGGCTGGCCGGGCAAATCCGCAAGGACGGCCGCTTTGTTTACGGCTGGCTGCCCTGTTTTGACAAACGCCTGATCAGCTATAACTGTCTGCGCCATGCCAGCTCCCTGTACTCCTTGCTGGAGGCTCTGGAATACACCGGCGACGAGACGTTGAAAGCGCCCGCTGAACGCGCCTTGCGCCATATGACCGGGGAATTCATCCGTGAATATGCGCCGGAAGGCCGGAAAATGGCCTTTCTGGTGGATGTGCCGGTCGGGGAAATCAAGCTCGGAGGAGGCGGAGTCGCCTTGCTGGCCCTGGCCAAGTGGCGGGATATAACGGGCACGGACGAATTTTTGCCGCTCATGGAACTTTTGGCGCTGGGCATCGGTTTCATGCAGGATCCGGCCTCGGGCGCCCTGGTGCATGTGCTGCATGCCGCCGACCTCTCGCTCAAAGAGCGGCAGCGGGTCATCTACTATGACGGCGAAGCGGTTTTCGGGCTTTTGCGCCTGTACCGCGAAACCAAAGACCAACGCTGGCTTGGCATGGCCGAAAAATCCTTCAGTTCTTTTCTGGATGACGCCCATGCCAAAGCGCATGACCACTGGCTGAGCTATGCCGCCAACGAACTGACCCTGCACAAGCCGGAAGAGCGGTATTTCCGCTTTGGCCTGAACAACTGCATGGGACATCTGGATTTCGTGCTCAAGCGGGAAACATCGTACCCCACCTTGCTGGAACTCATGATGGCAGCGCAAAAAATGCTGGTCCGCCTGGAGGGCCTTCCCGAATTCACATTCCTGCTGGATGGCGTGGACCTGCCCAAGTTCAAAGCCGCCATGCACCACCGGGCCAGGTATTTGCTGGAGGGCTTTTTCTGGCCGGAAACGGCCATGTTCTTCCAGAATCCACGGCGCATCGCGGATACCTTCTTCCTCCGCCACCACGGTTTCAGGGCGCGCATTGACGACGTGCAGCATTTTATCTCCGGCTTCATTGCGTATACCCGCATGCTGAAGGAAGGCAGACCGGAGTGGCGGCCGGAATAAGCTGGCCAGCCCCCCCGGCTTGCGTCGGGGGGGCTGGTTCAGATTGGTTGCAGGGCGGATTGAGAGCTGACGCTCTAGCTGTTGCCGCCGACCTTGATGATTTCGTGCAGCATTTTCGTCACAGCTTCCTGATCATTCACCGCATCCGCGCGGTAGTATTCTTGGAACTGGCTGGCGCCGAAGCCTTCCAGCACCACGCTCTGCGAGTGGTCCGCGCCGTTGTTGTCATGGTAGGCCACCTTCAGCGTGGCCGTCGTATCGTCAATACTCAGGTGGATGCTGGTGTCGCCATCTTCAATGCGGAAGTCTCTTTCGCCGATGGTCCAGGCGCCGTTGCTGAGCAGGGCGTCCACACTGCCGCCGTGGCCGGAGCTGAAGAGTTCGTCAAAGTGCAGGACATCGCCCTTCTGGTAGTCCTTGAAGACATCCACAACCGTGTCGTCGCCATGTCCCATGTTGTTGGTCCAGACAGAGGTGTTGTGGCCGTCAACGCTGTGACCGCTGCCGATCAGAATGTCGTTGTCCCAGTTGGCGTAGACGGTGGCATCATCGCCGCCGAAGCCGATGTTGACCTGACCCTGGCTGTCTTCGGCGCCGTCGTAGCTCAGGGAATATTCCAGGCTGCCGCCTACCTCAAGCACATCACCTGCGACAAGTATGGTGGAGTCAAGGTTCTCCGGACCGTCCACACTCTTCAAGGTCAGGCTCAGCGTCTGATCGCGGTCGATCATGCTATCCTCGCTGTACGTGAGGAAAGTATCGAACGCGACATGCACCGAACTTTGTCCAGCCGCCAGGGTGGCGGTCAGAATATGCTCACCGTCCACGTCTTGCGACCAGGCCACAGTGTTGTGCGATCCGTCATCATACGCCTTGCCCGGTTCAAAGTCGCCAGGCAGGACGAAGTTGCCGTCGTTATTGGTAACTGCAAAGGCTACCGTAATGTCTTCCGCAGCAGTCATGAGTGTATCGAGGTCGTTGTTCACCAGTTGCAGGTCAAAGTTGCCTCTTGCCTCATCTAGTGACACCACCAACTGGACGGGGTCGTCCTCAAGAGGAGAGTGCATAGTCTTGACGCCCATCGCCGTAGGTTCAGCGGCGGTAACATTCACATCCTCAGGCTCGCTGCTCTTGCCTTCAGTTTCGTTGTCCTTGTCCTCCATAGCATATGAATAATCATCCATTACTCCAAGAGACGGTTCTGGTGTATTACTACCATGATGTATATCGCCGGAAGCAGAAATTCCGTTAATGCCATAACCGTCGCCTGAAACAG
>JAIRVN010000167.1 GCA_031253875.1 Deltaproteobacteria bacterium
GGCTGCGCCTCGCCGCTCAACACCAACAAAGGGTGGCGGGCCTGCGGCAATGCCGCGCCGCCCTCTTCGCCCAGGCTCGGACAGACGGCGCCCAGCATGTCGGCCAATGCGCACTGGGCCAGCAAGACATCCAGCCGCACCAGAAAATCGCGGGCAGCCTGCACCGCCGGCTGTTCTTCGCGCACCAGGGCTGCAAGACGGGCCAGCACCCTGCGCTCTTCCTCCCGTTCCTGCTGCTTGAGTTCCTGGATCTGGTTGTTGATGTCCACCAGAAACAGGGGCTCGAAATACACGCTTTCCCCGGTCTGCGACCAGTGGTGCATGATGCCCTGCATGCGGCCCTTGAAATTGGCTTTGAGAGGCAGCACATACCGATCCGAGGCGAGTCCCATGAATTCGTCCTGCAGGTAGTGCTCCATGTTGTATTGCCTAGCGAACTCCCGCACCCTGCGTAGACAGCTCTGGTGGTGGCCGCGCAGTTGTTGCCGGACAAGATGAAGTTCCGGTGAACTTTCGTCGCGCAGCTCGGCATCATCATTCAGACAGCGTTCCAAGGCGGCGCGCGTTCGTTCCGGCAGCGGAAAGGCCGCCAGGACGACGAGACGGGGCCAGGCGGCAGCCTGGGCCTGCTGTTTGCGTCCCCCCCCCTCCGCGTGGATGGAGGATCGCGCCCGGCACGTCTCGCGCAGCACTTCCCGCAAGGCCCATAAAAGATCCGCTTCCAGCAGGATGCCGTTTCCGGCAAGCTGTTCTGTCAGACGAATTTCCGGAAAACCGCCAAAGCGGTAACCGTGATGTGCCGCCAGGGCCGCCCAAGTGCGGGCTTCCTCGAAAAGTGCGGCCGCCTCGCGCGCCTCATGGCAGGAAGGCAGGGGGCGCAAGCGCAAGACCGCTTCCCTGGCGCTTTCGGAAACACAGCAATCCGCAAGGCGTTGCAGAACTTTGCCGTACTCCAGAGCCTTCAGCGTACGTTCGTTCATAGTCAGGACGCGAGCTTGGCCCGCACCAGATCGCTCAGGCTTTTACCGTCTACCCGGCCGGCGTGCTCCGCAGTCAGTTTCTGCATGACCCTGCCCATATCCTTGGGCGAAGACGCACCGGTTTCGGCTATGGCAGCACTGATTGCGGCATCCAATTCTTCCGGATCCAGAGGTTTGGGAAGATACTCCTGCAAGATGCGCAGTTCGGCTTCTTCCTTGTCCGCCAGATCGTGGCGTGAAGCGGCGCGGAACTGTTCTATGGAATCCTGGCGCTGCTTGCCCTGCTTGACAAGTACCGCGCACAATTCCGCATCGGAAAGCCCGCCGCCGGGACGCTTGAGTTCGACCAGCGTGTTTTTGGCTGCGGTTTTCACAAGGCGCAGCACCGAGAGGCGCAGGCTGTCCCTGGCCTTGTAGGCCGTGATATAGTCCTGTTCTATGCGCGCGCTGAGATGCATGAGACTATCCCCTTTGGCTCATGTGGAAAAAACGCATGACACGAGACGCAAAGAGCGGAGAAGCCGAAGGCTCCCCCGCTGCTGCTGCATATATGGAAAAAAACTAGGCGACGCTCATTTTTCTGATTTTTTTCATAAGACGCTTCCGGGCGGCAGCCTTTTTCTTTTTGCGCATGACGCTGGGCTTCTCGTAATGCTGGCGCTTCTTCATTTCGGAAAGAATGCCCGCCTTTTCGACCTGTTTTTTAAAACGCCGCAACGCGATGTCAAAATTATAATCGTCTTCGTTCAGATATACACCGGGCAAAAGCCTCACCTCCCTCTCGTTCGTATCCCGTATGCCACAGCATACCCTGGTGTCGCGTCAAGCAACGCCAGTCGGAACCCCGTAACATGAAGTTTGCAAGCATACGCGGCTCCTCAAAAAAAAGCAAGCTCCTCTGGAGGAGCCTGCCTTGCTTTTACGGTTGCATGCCGCGCGCTACGCGGAACGGACGTTGCAACAAAACCGCTATTTTTTCACAGCGTCTTTCAACAATTTGCCGGCGCGAAATTTCACCATCTTGGAAGCAGGGATGGTAATCTTGGCCCCTGTGCGGGGATTGCGGCCAGGACGGGCCTTACGGGTTTCCACAGAGAAGGCGCCGAAACCGGTCAGGGTCAGCTTGCCTTCCTTGACCAGCGTTTCTTTCACGGAATCAAGGAAAGCGTTCAACGCACGTTCAGCGGCAGCCTTGGTCATATTGGCCTTTGAAGCAATTTTCGCAACCAGATCAGCTTTAGTCATCAGCGCATCCTCCCAAAAGATGTGTGAATAAAAATTGTCGTAAACTCTTTACACCTTCCCTGACAATGAACCAAGTAAACGGATCTGCACTCTTCGCAAACGCATGGGTCCACCCAAACACGTTTAGCTGCTTACGTCAATACAAGCGCGCGGAAAGTTCCTGAAAAAGTTTCGGCGCCAGATGCTCGGGACGGCTTTGCGGGTCTATAGCAAGTTCCCGCAAGATAGGCAACGCGTATTCTTGGCGGTGCATCCGGAATATGCTCCCCAACTGTTTACGCCGGTTCTGAAAACATATTTTCAGCAAAGATGCAAGCGCTTCCGGCCTTGGCGCGCGCTGCGCCGGGGGCAGCGGATCGAACGCCACCACCGCCGAATCCACTTTGGGAGGCGGCGTAAACGCTCCCGGGCCCAGAGTCAAAACAAGCTGCGGCCGCAGAAAGCTTTGCAGCCATACAGAAAGCGCGCCATACTGTTTCGTGTCCGAAGAGGCAATGATCCGCAACGCCACCTCCTTCTGCACCATGCACACCGCACGTTGCAGGCCGCCGGCCTGCGATGCGATGTCCCAGAGCAGGGGAGAAGCCACATTATAGGGAAGATTGCCGATAATTTTCCAGGGGCGGTCGGGAGTAATCCGGTTCCAGGCGAAATGCATCACATCCATCAGCACTAC
>JAIRVN010000216.1 GCA_031253875.1 Deltaproteobacteria bacterium
AGCGCGACGGCAGAACAAAAGGCCAGTCCCAGGAAATGTGGAGATGGGCAAGCATATTTTCGTTCGCCTCATTGACGCCCATATGTTCCCAATAGCCCTTCGGGTTGTTTTTGCCAGACGGCAGGGTCTGCCCCATGAACGCGCCGTGCAAAGCCAGAAGGCCGGCCAGCATGGAAGTTCCGCAACGGTGGGCGCCAAGCACCAGCAGTCCACAGGATGGGTTCATACATTCTCTCCGTACGCAGATGCGGCATTGTCGCGCAGCAGTTGTTCGGCTGCACGCAGAACCTGGGCCAGGGCGGGAATGCAATTTTCAACGTGTCGGGCGGCGGTGGCGGTATGGGCAAGTGCGGCCTCCTGCATTGACAGGGCGGCTTCGGCCAGAGGGTGCGCATTGAGGACCAGGGCCGCCTCGTGCAAGGCACGGGCTGTTGCGCGTAGTTCTCCCCAGTCCTCACGGGCGGCCAACTGGTAGAGCAGGGCCGTATTGCCGCGCTGGTCGCGGATAAAAACGCGGCACGCATCCAGATAAGCTTGGCGTACATCCGCATTGTTCCAATTGGGTGGTATGTGCAGCGGTGCTGCCGGAGCATCCCTGTGTTCCACGAAAGAGCTTCTGTGTGTTGCACGGCGCACGGCAAGCTGCCACAAAAGCTGCGCCATGGCGATACAGGGGACAACGGCCAGTGCTGCTGCCCGCATCAGTTCCCTCCGTGCCTTGGCGGAAAGTTCCTCATCCAATGTTCGTCGGGAAAGGTATATAACCACTTCGCCGACAGGCACATCTTCCATCATGAGGGATGCGGATGCCTCCACGCTGTTTTCCGGCACGAGATCATCCCAAGGAACAGGTTCCCAAAGCCTGTTGCGGCGCATGCCTTCGAGCAACCCTTCCCGGCCATAGATCAGCATGCCGGCAAGGCGTATATCCTCCATTTCCACAAAAATGGAACTACGGGCTGCCGGGGCATCCATTTCCCAACTAATGCCGGCACAATACAGGCTGGCGCGCTTTGCCAGGATGTTGGCGTCCTGTTGGAGGCGGATTTCACCGTCATGGCGCAGGGTGTGCATTTCCCAGGCGCTGCTGATGACAAGCAAGGCCAAAAACGCTGCTAAAGCCGAAAAACGCGCTGTCCAGCCGGACATCGGTGTATCCTTCACATTATGAACGCCGCATCAGCCGCATGATATCCCGGTCGCCGAGAAACAGCAGAAAAAACACGTATGCCACGATTGCCAGAGACACAGCCAGCATAAGCGAGAGGAACGAGCCCGGCAAGAGGAGCAGGCCAAAATATGCTGTGGCGAATACCAGAACGCTGCCCGCGGTGTAGCGGATAAGCGCTGTCAATGAGATACGAAGCCTTATGCCATCGCGGCGCAGGCCGAACCAGAGCGTGGCGGCCTGTATCCACAGTCCCAGGCTGAGTCCAAACGCGGGGCCTGCCGCGCCATAGGGAAGCAGCAACAGTCCCGCGAAAAACGCGAGAGGCACGGCAATGAGCGCGCTTATTCCGGCAAGGCGCGTGTTGTTGCATGCATTACAGAGCGCAAGCAGAGGACGGCTTGCGGCATACGCCGGCAGGCTTGGCGTGTAGGCGCACAGGGCCAGGGTGGTGACGGCGAGAGTTTGCTTGTCGAAAGCGCCGTGCAAAAAAAGAAGCCGTACCAGAGGTTCCGCCGTCGCAAGCAGGCCTGCCGTGGCGGGCAGGCTGATGCAGAACGAAAGGCGCAAAGCGTCGCCTGCCTCCTGTTCCATATCTGTTGTGCGCCGTTGGGTGGCCAGGGCCGCAAGGCCCGGCAGACTTGCCATGCCCAGTGCGGCGCCGGCAAGACCGAGCGGGAATTCCAGGATACGCTCCGCATAATACAGGGCGGCGATACTGCCCGTTGGAAGCCAGGAAGCGAGCACAGCAGCGCCGAGCATGGACAATTGGGGCGCAGCGGCTCCGGCAATGCTGAGAGGCAGATGGCGGAGGTTGTGGCGAAGTTCTCGCGCCGTCTCATTGTCCAGGGGGCCGGGACAGATATTCCAGAGATGCACACCGAGCCTGTGCAGGGCTATGCCCTGGCTCAGACATTGCACCAAACCTCCGCACAACACGCCCAATGCCAGCGACAAGGCAGGGTCGGCAAGACCCAGCACGGCAAATCCGGCAAAGGCGATTACCGTGAGATTGAAAAAGGCCGGGCTCAGCGACGGCAGCAGGAAGTAGCGCAGGCTGTGCAGCAAGGCCATGGCCAGAGCGCTGATGCCGGCGAAAAAGGCGTAGGGTAGACAGATACGCAGCAAAAATGCGCTGTGAGCGGCAAATTCAGCTTGCAGGCCCGGCGTCAAAATTTCCATGAGCGGCTGCGCCAGCATTTCGCCCAACAGGACGACACCGCCGAGCACAGCGGCCAAACGCACGCCGAGCGCTATTGCCAGGCGCGAAAGACGCGCATATTCATCTGTGTCAGGCTGGACATCTGTGACTGCCAGGTTACGGGAAAAACCTGCTGTCATACTCATGGAAAGCGTGCCTTCGCCCAAAAGGCGACGCGCCAGATTGGGCAGGCGCAAGGCAAGCAACAAGGCGTCCGCCAGAGGGCCGCCTCCGAGTAGCCACGCCATACACATGTCGCGTACAAATCCGAGGATGCGCGACAATAGGGTGGCGGAGGCCACGATACCGGCGCGGGCGGCAAGTTGTGTATTCAGTGGAGAACCCCAAAAAAATTGCGTCGATTGGCAGTATATCCAGAATTGTTAGCAAGAAATGAATACCAGGACAAGTTGCCCGATACCTATTGATTATGCGCGACAGCCCCTCAACTCCCCTGTATTCCCGAGAGAGGCTGCCGTGTACGAGATGGATACGACGGATATTTGTGGAAAACGTGTGTCAGGCGGCGTCCAGCCCGGCGAGAAACTCGGAAAGATCCCCAAGCGCACGCACCTGCGGCGGAGCGAGCACCAGCGGCGGCAGGGGACAATCCAGATCCTGTATGCGGCGCACGGCTTGATGCTTGAAACCTTCCAGCAGTACTGTGGGCATGCCGCAATCCACGCCCAAATAATGAAACATGCTGTCCAGGCTTTCAAAACCCAGCGCGCCATATAACGTTGTGCCGCGTGGGTAGTTGCGATGGAACACCGAACCTAGAACAAAGGACCCGTTGTCCGTGCGATAGAGTGTAAGCTCCCACCCATTGGGCGTAAGACCAAGCCATTCGCGATCATCCAGAGTCACTAAGGTTTGCCCTACGAAGACAAAATCTTCCTGGCCATTCCGCGTAAGATGGATTTCGTACATCACGCTTTCTCCCCATTGATACATCGAAGATCGTGTATCTTCAGTTTGTTAAGCGTATGCATGCATGTATTGTGCCAACATGTGCGAAACAGAAAAAAACTTGAACAATTTTTTGGTTGGTTAGATTTTTTACGGAATAAAATAAATTAGTTAAAGCTAGAATATGTAGGGACGGGCCTCTTTTTTCCAGATTTCGACATGTTCTTTAAGCGAGGACATTTCCGCCTCCGTCAATTCTTTGAATTGCTCTGCAAAAACATGAAGATGGGTGCCGCCGCGAGCCGTAAATATGCCGTTTATCCGGCACCAGCGGGGCGACAGCGCAGTGCGGAGATCATCCAGCACTGTATTGGT
Source organism: Deltaproteobacteria bacterium (assembly GCA_031253875.1). GTDB lineage: Bacteria > Desulfobacterota > Desulfovibrionia > Desulfovibrionales > Desulfovibrionaceae > WRKB01. The sequence goes on from JAIRVN010000216.1 coordinate 3,654, forward strand.
GATTGTCTCCATAAAGGAATTGTGATTGCGAAATGCCGTCATATAAAGCTTGAAGCTCTTTGTTTCCA
>JAIRVN010000085.1 GCA_031253875.1 Deltaproteobacteria bacterium
GCTGTGGGCAAAAAGAAATAAGGAAGCGGAAACATGGCCAGACCAAAGCGTGTTGCCAAAAAGAAGGAAAAAAAGAACGTCCCTGTGGGCCTTGTGCATATCCAGGCTTCGTTCAACAATACCATCATCACTTTTACCGATACCCGCGGTAACGCCGTCAGTTGGGCTTCGGCAGGGCAGAGCGGCTTCAAGGGTTCGCGCAAGTCCACCCCCTTCGCGGCGCAGGTGGCTGCCGAACAGGCCGCGCGCAGAGCGCAGGAAAACGGCATGCGCACCGTGGGCATCTACGTCACGGGCCCCGGCACAGGCCGTGAGGCCGCCATGCGTGCTGTGAATGCGGCGGGCTTCAGAGTTGCCTTCATCCGCGATCTGACCCCTATTCCCCATAATGGCTGCCGTCCGCCCAAGCGCCGCCGCGTCTAATTTCGAGAGGATACCATGGCCAAATACACTGAAGCCAAGTGCCGTATGTGCCGCCGCGAAGGCACCAAGCTTTTTTTGAAAGGCGACCGCTGTTTTACCGATAAATGCGCCTATGACCGCCGTCCTTACGCTCCCGGCCAGCACGGCCGCGCGCGCAAAAAGACGAGCGATTACGCCGTACAACTGCGTGAAAAGCAAAAAGTGCGGCGTGTGTATGGCGTGTTGGAAAAACAGTTTCACGGATACTTCGTCAAGGCCGACAAGGCCAGAGGCGTTACCGGCGCCATTCTGCTTTCCTATCTTGAGCGCCGGCTGGATAACGTGGTCTACCGTCTGGGTTTTGCCAATTCCCGCAACCAGGCCCGCCAGTTGGTCCGCCACGGCATTTTTACCCTGAACGGCCGTAAGGTCACCATTCCCTCGTTGCAGGTGCGCGTGGGCGATGAAGTGGCAGTACCCGAAAAGAACCGTAAAATCCCCGTGCTTGCTGAAGCGCGGGAAGCAATCGCCCGCCGCGGCTGTCCCGCCTGGCTCGAGGCGGATGCGGCTGCCTTCAAAGGCGCCGTGAAAGCCCTGCCGCAACGGGATGATATCCAGTTCCCGATCAACGAGCACATGATCGTGGAATTGTACTCCAAATAAGCAGGGGTGCCCATGATTACGAAACAAGGCGAACGCCTTATCAATACGCGCAACTGGTCCGAACTGGTCAAGCCCGAACAAATCAGGCGCGACAGCAACGTCGACGGCGCCATGTACGGGAAATTCGTGTGCGAACCCCTTGAACGCGGTTACGGCACTACCATCGGCAATGCCATGCGCCGAGTTCTGCTCTCGTCTCTGCAGGGAGCAGCCCTGGTATCCGCCAAAGTGGAAGGCGTGCAGCACGAGTTCACCACCATCCCCGGCGTGCTGGAAGACATCACCGACGTGGTGCTCAACCTCAAACAGATCCGCCTGTCCATGGATACTGAAGTTCCGCAAACGCTCTCCCTTATCGCCAATAAGACTGGCGTGATCACTGCGGCCAACATCAAGACCAACCAGCATGTGGAAGTGTTGAACCCCGATCAGCATATCGCCACGCTTACCCGTGATGTGCCGCTGAACATCGAGTTGGAAGCGCGTATGGGCAAAGGCTATGTGCCCGCCGAGATGCATGAGGGACTTTCCGAAGAGATTGGTCTGATCAAACTGGACGCCAGCTTCTCTCCCGTGCGCAAGGTGGCCTATGTGGTCGAGCAGGCGCGTGTCGGGCAGATGACGAACTATGATAAACTGATTCTGGAAGTATGGACGGACGGTTCTGTCACCCCGGAAGATGCCATCGCGTACAGCGCGAAGATCATCAAGGATCAGATCTCCGTGTTCATCAACTTTGATGAACACGTTTCGGGCGACGCCTCCTCAAGCGGCGCCAGTTCGGGCGAAATCAACGAAGCGCTGTACAAGGGGATTGACGAGCTGGAGCTTTCGGTGCGCGCCACCAACTGTCTGCGCGGCGCCAATATTTCGCTGGTGGGCGAGCTGGTGCAGCGTTCCGAAGCGGAAATGCTCAAGACCAAAAACTTCGGCCGCAAGTCTTTGGACGAAATCAAGCGTGTACTCACCGAGATGGGCCTTGATTTCGGCATGAAGATCGACGGATTCGAGAAGAAACATCAGGAATGGAAGAGGAAGCAGCAATATGAGGCATAGCAACGCCGGTAAAAAGTTTTCCCGGACGCCGTCCCATCGCAAGGCTCTGCTCCGCAATCTGGCCAAGGCGCTTTTGAGTCACGGCAAGATCCGCACCACCGAGACCAAGGCCAAGGAACTGCGCGGCATTGTTGAACCGCTCATCACTCTGGCTCTGCGCAATGATCTGCATGCGCGCCGTCAAGCATACCGCGCACTTGGCAGCCATTCCCTGGTCAAGCGTTTGTTTGACGAAATCGCTCCCGTCTTTGCCGGCGTGCCCGGCGGTTACACCCGCGTGGTGAAGCTGGCCCAGCCGCGTCGGGGCGACAGCGCGTCCCTGGCGATTATTGAACTGACCCGCAAGCCGGGAGAGCAGCACGCCCCCGAAGAAACCAAGTCCAAGTCCGCCAAACCCGCCAAGACGGTTGGCGCGATTGAAGCGGCGCCTCCGAAAGCTGTTGAAGTTGAGGTGGAAACCTCGACAGAAGGCGAAGCTGAAGCTCCCGCCAAGCCCAAGCGGACTCGCAAAAAGGCCGAGCCAGCGCCTGAGGCCGAGTGACGCACGGGTCATCAAGTAACCGAGCCATGACAGTGCAAGAATCTGGATTCCCGCTTTCGCGGGAATGACGGGGCGCCGGTGGCACATGATGTCATCAGGTAGCCGAACGCCATCTCCGCCCCCGCCTCCGCGAGGGCAGGCTCGGCGGGGATCCAGCTTTCACATCCCCCCATCGGTGCTGTTGCTTGCGGGCAGGCGGATGGTGAATTCCGCGCCGCCGCTGGGGTGATTCGCCGCGCTGACATCGCCGCCGAGTCCCTCCATGATGGAATAGCAGATGGAAAGGCCCAGCCCGGTGCCTTCTCCGGGGCGTTTTGTGGTGAAGAACGGATCGAAAATCTGGTGCAGTCGATCCGGGGGAATACCGGGGCCGTTGTCACGTACGCGGATCACGCCGTACATGCCTTCCTTGGCGGTGCTGACGTTCACGATGCCGCCCTTGCCCGTGGCGTCTATGGCATTGTCGATGATATTCAGCACTACCTGTTGCAGTTGTCCGATATCTGTGGAAACAAAAATGTCGTCCTTCG
>JAIRVN010000105.1 GCA_031253875.1 Deltaproteobacteria bacterium
AAGCCCGTGAGGCCGGTATGTCCCACAATGGTGTGCCAGGAATATACCTATGGAACCACTGATTTCTTATGTGGCCCCCTGTCAAGTCCCCGCACCTCATCTTTTTGCCTTTTGGCGCAGGGCAGGCAGCGGTCGAGAATGGGCCGTACGTTGAGAGGTAAAAATTCCATGATCTGTGAAAAAACACTTTTTCCCGCATACATGAGTCACATCCAGGCGTCTGCCCGGAGCCTGCCACACGGTTTGGAAAAAGTTGAAGTCGATCATGTTGAAAATCTCATTTTTCAGAAATAATTACAGTAAGTTGTATAAAGTTTTTACTTAAAACTCGGGACACTACTGATATATAACACAAATTTTACGGAAAAGACGTCGTTTATTGACTAAAATACGACATCTGTTGCACATGGACTGAAAAACTGTGGTGTAGCGGCTGAAAAAATTATACTTGCACAGCGTCAGGCCGCATGATTTGCGATTTTTCTGAAATAAGACGCATGCAGGGATTGTATGGACGTTGAAAAACAAATCTCCAACTCCACCTGGATTCAGGCGCTGCAAAGGCTGTGCGATGACAAGGAGGCTTTGTTCCAGATACTGGACAAACTCCCGATCCCCCTTGAGGTTTTCGCGCCGGACGGCAGATAACAAGCATCTCCGCCGGAGCACGCTGTCTGAACAAGCACGGCAAGCAGCATGGCGCGGCAAGCCGAACGCATCATGCACTATCCTCATGCAATATACGTGGGAGCAGGACGCCCAAAAGCCGGATCACAGTTTCCGAGGATGCCCGCACAGTGGCGATAATTTCTTCAAGACTCGTCTCTTCCATGCAGTCCGGCAGATTTGCGTTGCTCAGGCAGGAAAACGCCAGGACGCGCATGCCGAGATGCCGGGCAGCGATAACCTCCAGCACTGTGGACATGCCTATGGCATCAGCGCCCGCCTGGCGGTACATGCGGGTTTGCGCGGGATTTTCGAGTTCCGGGCCAAGCACCCCCGCATACACGCCACGCTCAAGACGCACGCCTGACGTCCGCGCGGCATCCAGGGCGAGCCGCTGGTATTCCCGGTCGTACAACCTGCTCATGTCGGGAAAACGCGGCCCCCAAGGATCGTGGTTGGGGCCGACAAGCGGACTTGTCCCCGTGCAATTGAGGTGATCCGTAATCAGCATCACGTCCCCCGCGCTCCACTGCGGATTCAGGCTGCCGGCCGCATTGGCGATCACCAGCGAACGCGCGCCCAGCGTATACGCGACACGAACCCCCATGCATACTTGCGCCGGACTGTACCCTTCATACAGATGGCAACGCCCCTGTTGCAGCAACACGGCTTTTTCGCCGAAATACGCGGCGGCAAAGCTGCCCGCGTGCGAGGCCACCGTGGCGCGCGGAAAGCCGGGACTGTTCTCAAAGGGAATAGACCGGACGCAGCGGAACATATCCGCAAGCTTGCCGAACCCGGTACCGCACACCAGGGCCAGCTCGGGACGGAAAGCGCCGGGCGCGTGCTCGCTGATATACATGGCGGCGCGCTGGACTTCTTCAGGATTCTGCATGATATTTACATGTTCCGTTATAGAAGTTATTGTTGACTGTTGCAGCTCGTCACACGAACAATATATCCAAGCGGGACATAAGGAGCAAGTGTGGATACCGCCACCCTGTCAGGCATACTTGCCGGTTTCGTCATGGCGCTCGGCGCCGTTTTGCTTGGGCCGGCACCGGCTGCATTGGCGCATCTGCCGAGCCTGATGTTCGTCCTCGGCGGCACGTGTGCGGCCATACTGCTCACCTTCCCCGCCACAGACCTGCGGCAGGCCGTCAGCGCCGGCATACGGGCGTTTGCCGCCAAGGACATTCCCGCCGGGGATACGGTGGCGGCCATGGTGCATCTTGCGGAAGTCAGCCGCAAAGAAGGCATCATGGCCCTGGAGGAAATCCATACCCCCAACCCCATTTTGAGCAAAGCCGCCCGCCTCGTCGCCGGCAACGCCGACCCCGGTCGCATCCGCGATGCCCTGGACACGGAACTCCTTGCCCTGCAAAGACGTCACGGCATCGCTATCGCTGTTTTCTCGCGCCTTGCGGCCTGCGCGCCGGCCATGGGCCTGCTCGGCACGCTCACCGGCCTTGTCCAAACGCTCGCCGACCCCAAAGGCGCCGAAGCATTCGGCCCCGGCATCGCCGTGGCCCTGCCGGCAACCGTTTACGGATGTCTTCTTTCCGCGCTGGTTTTTCTGCCTGTCGCGGGCAAACTCACGTTCCGCCGCATGCAGGCGGAACTCCGTCTCAACATCATTTTCGAAGGAACCAGGTATATTCTGGAAAACAACAATCCTGGCCTGATCCACGAAAGGCTTTCCTCCTTCCTGTCCCTCAAGGAGCGCTCCAGTGCCCATTGAAAGCCGGATGTGCCGCACCGGCGGCAATACAGGGGAAGCGCAACTCTGGCTGCCTACGCACGCGGCCCTGTGTATGGCTTTCCTCGTGTGCTGCCTCGTGCTGCTCGCCGGCAAAGGACGCCCGCAGGGGCAAGCGCGCACACGGATCGTTGCGATGCAGACACAGACCTTCAACGACATCCGCGCCTTTATCGCCCTCAATGGCATGGAAGCCGGCGTGGAAGCGCTGCTGGAGGAAACTTCCATTACCCTGCGCCTTGCCGCCGACACGCTCTTTGCTCCGGGAACCGAACAGATGTTGCCGACAGGACTCAACACCTTAAATCTGCTGAAGGATATTTTTATCATCCACAATCAGCAGACTATCAATATCCGTGGATATACAGACGACAAGGCTCCGCCCACGGACGCACGCTTCCGGGACAACTGGGAGCTTTCCGCCCTGCGGGCCGCGCGGATCTTGCGTCACCTGCTCGCGTGCGGCATTGAACCGGAGCGCCTGACCGCCACGGGATTCGGCGAACTTGAACCGCTCTTCCCCAATACGCTCGAAGAAAACCGCGCGAAAAACCGGCGCATTGAATTTGTGCTGGAAAGACATCCCGGGAAAGAGTAAACTTGCTGGAACACGACAATGGCAAACGACAGCCTCTATGACGTGCTGGATTTTTATATTGAACAGCATTCCACACATCGACGGGGAAGCTACAGGGTCGCCGTACGCGGCCTGACGTTGTATCTCGATGATATAGCGCAAGCATTCGACATACGCGACCTCAGCTCAAGCGGCTGCAGTCTGCGCGCCCAGGCGGCGTTGCTCGCCGTGGGGAGAATCGTCAACGGCAACCTTCATATCGGCAACACCGGGTATCTTATGGGTCTCACGATCAAAGTAATCCGGCACATTGCCGACGACAGCGTCGCCTGCGTCTTTCAGGCTTTGAGCCGCCGGCAGGAAATCATGCTGGACAAGCTCTTGCTCGAAATACAAAAACGCAGCATCGCGACCCATACAGCGCGGAGAAAAAGGAAAAAGCATTGATGCCGGAACATATTCCATTGGCGCAACACAAAGTTCTGGTGGCAAACAGGGGCGAAATCGCCGTGCG
>JAIRVN010000135.1 GCA_031253875.1 Deltaproteobacteria bacterium
CGCCCAGGCGGTAAAAGCCTATGCCGACATGCAGCTCGGCCATGGGCAGCAGCACCAGGTAGAAGAGCAACCAGCCTTCCTGTACCCGCGCGGCGCTGCGCGCCGCTGTGATGGGAAGGTTTGTGAGCACCGTATACATGTGGATGCTGGCCATAACCAGAACGACAAGAGCCGTAGCCACCTGCACCAGCCACAGACAGGTGTCCTGGTGGCGCAGTTGTCTGGCGTTTTTCCAGAAAGTGCACAACTCGCCGGCGCGGAACGGCATTTTCCGGGCCGCGATGACAAAGTGGTAGATCATCAGCAGAAAAATAAGCGGACCGCCTATCTGCGCCATATAGGTCGCTTCAAAGAACCAGCCGATCCAGTTCATGAGGGCGGGGCTGATAATCACGCTGGATACCAGCAGCAGGTGAGCCCACAGAAAAAGTATCAGCAGAGCGCCGGAAAGCGCCTGGATGAAGTCCAGGCGGTTTGGCCCGGCAGGCTTCCCGGTAGAAAAAAGAGTCATACTATGTCTCCTTGCAATACGTTATCTATTGCGAAGTTCCCTTTACAGCGCGCGATAGGGCGCTTGCCCCTGCTGGTAATAGTCGTTCCCCTCGCAGTCGATGACCACAATGGCGGGAAAGTCCTCCACTTCCATGGCGGCGACAGCTTCCGGCCCCAAGTCTTCATAAGCGAGCACGGTGTATTTTTTGATGCTTTTGGCGATCAGCGCGCCGGCGCCGCCCACGGCCGCCATGTAAGCCACGCCGTGCTGCTTCATGGCTTCCACCACTTCGGGCTTGCGGTAGCCTTTGCCGATCATGCCCTTGAGGCCTTCCTTGATCAGGCGGGGCGTATAGGTGTCCATGCGGCCCGAGGTGGTGGGGCCGGCGGAACCGATAGGCTGTCCCGGCTTGGCCGGAGAAGGCCCGACGTAATAGACCACGGCGCCCTTCAGATCGACCGGCAGCTTTTCGCCTTTGTCGAGAGTTTCCACCAGCTGCTTGTGCGCGGCGTCGCGCGCGGCGATGATCACCCCGGAAATGAGCACGCGATCTCCCGCTTTCAGGGAACGGGCCGTTTCATCGTTGAAGGGAGCTGTAATACGTTTGCTTTGTTCGGACATGGCGGCCTCACAGTACGATTTCAGCATGCCGGGCGGCATGACAGTTAATGTTCACTGCCACGGGCAGACTGGCGATGTGGGTGGGGAACCATTCCACATGGACTTTGAGGACAGTGGTGTTGCCGCCCAAGCCTTGAGGCCCGATACCGGTTTTATTGAGCAGTTCCAGCAACTCTTCCTCAAAGGCGGCATATCGCGGATCGGGGTTGACGCCGGCAAGGTCGCGGGCCGCGGCGCGCTTGGCGCAGATCGCAGCCATATCCATAGTGCCGCCGATGCCCACACCCACCACCATCGGAGGGCAGGAGTTGGAACCGGCCGCGAGCACCGTATCCAGCACAACCTTGCGCACGCCGTCAATCCCGTCCGCGGGATCCAGCATCTTGAGCACGCTTTTGTTTTCGGAACCCGCGCCCTTGGGGGCCATGCGGATGCGCAGCCTGTCGCCGGGCACAATGCGCGTGTGGATGACGGCAGGCGTATTGTCCTTGGTATTTTTGCGCTCGAAAAGCGGTTCGGCCACAACGGATTTGCGCAGATAGCCGTCGATATAGCCGCGACGGACGCCTTCGTTAACGGCATCCTCAAAAGCGCCGCCCGTGATATGCACGTCCTGCCCAAGCTCCGCGAAAATCACGGACACTCCCGTGTCCTGGCAGATGGGCATGTTTTCCCGTGCCGCGATGTCGGCATTCGTGACGAGTTGCTCCAGAATATTCCGGCCTACCGGCGAGGCTTCGCTTTTTTGGGCATTTTTGAATCCTTCGTACACATCCTGCGGCAACTGGCAACACGCTTTGACGGCCAGTTCCGCAACAGCTTTACTTATGGCTGTCACCTGAAGTTCTCGCATAGGCACTCCTTACATTGAAGGCAATAGTCGTGGGTTTGCGAACGCATTGCGCGCATGCCGGCATATATATTCCAGTTGCAAAACGTAGCCGCTTGGAAAGAAGCTGTCAATGACCTGCGATCAATTCAAGAGATGTGCAACAACCCCGGAACGCGGCATTACAGAAGGCGGCAAAGCCTGTTCCAAGCATGCGGCGTAGCGAAAAAAAATCCGGCGTCCTGCCTTGATGGCCGGCATGCTGCCATGATATTATAACGAAACGGGGTGTATAGATGGCACCGAAATCTGCGACGGATTCACCCGGCATTCAACGATCCTGGCGGCTTGAGCCTCCGAATGCGGCGGAAATTTTTCTGCAAAGCAGCATCGCCTACCTGTGCCTTCTGGTCATCATCATCATCGGCATGGCTTTGGTTCTTGAACGCCTTGTCTCCGAGAATTTTGACGCCCGCCTGCAACATGCGGCGCAAAATATCCCCAAGGTGCTCCCACCGGATTTTTCGGATCGCGCCGTCACGGCGGATGCCGTTTCACCCGAGGAAGAGCTGCGCCATCGCGCCGTGCTCGGCGCTGTCGCCGAAGCCGCCAGCATCACGCATCTCTATACGCTTTTCCGGCATAAGGATATCCTGTATTATACCTCCTGGGGCGCGGACGCGAAAAACCCGCAACATGAACGTCGCTATTTTACGCCCAACGAAGATGTATCCGCAGCATTCCATGACGCCCTTGACAAGATGCAGCCGTTCAACGCGAACTATCAGGTGGGCGAGAAGACCTATCGCGTGGCCGTGAACCCTGTCGTCTCCCCCGGCGGCGTCCGCTCCCTCGCCTGCGCCGACGTGGAAGGGAGGATCATCTCCGCCCAGTTGGAAGACTACCAACTGGCAGCCCTCATCATGCTTATTCTCTCCACTCTGGCGGCTTTGCCCAGCCTGTGGAGCACCTTCAATGCGGACAAGGCCTATCGCGCTTATTCGCGCCGCATGCGCCGGCTTGTGGATTCCGCGCAGGACGGCATCCTTTGCCTGGATATGCAGGGCCGCATCGTCTACGCGAACCCCGCCGCCCTGCAGTTGCTCGGCGGCTACAGCCTTGATGATCTGCTGGGTCTGGCCAGCCATGACACCCTGAACCACAGCCAGCCCGACGGGAATCCGAATCCGACCGACGCCTGCCCGATGTGCCTGGCGCGCGCCAACAACGAACCCTGCCAATGCGACTGTTATTTCTGGCGTAAAGACGGAACGGGCATATACGTCGAAGCCTCGCTCGCCCCCATCCAAGATGCGGACGTCTCGTTCAGTTGGCTGATCTTTTTCAAAGACATCACGGAATCCCGGAATATGCGGGCTCTGACGCAGGCCGTCTACCAGAGCAGCGCGGATGCGCACGTCATCTGGCAGGACGGCCGTCTTGTCGAATGTTCTCCCTCCGCGCTCAGCTTCTTCAAGCTTGCGACAGCCTGGGAACTGGAAACAAAAACGAACGACGGGCAGTTGTTCCCCACCCGCCAGCCTGACGGGATGCTTTCCCGCGCCGCCTTTGAAGAAATCCTGGCGCGTTTTGCGACAAGCAGCTTTGATCGCCACGAGTGGCTGTATGTCGATAACGAAGGCACGCCCCTGCCCTGCGAGAACACCTTTATCCGTATCTTGTACAACGGCCGCGATGCGCGCTTTTGCTGCATCCGGGATCTGCGGCACACCAAACGCACGGAAGACAGCCTGCGCAAAGAACGCGAACAGATGCGCCTGATTCTTGACAAAAGCCCCATCGGGATAGGGGTTTTCTACAAGGACAGCCAGCAGTTGGTTTTTGCCAACCCGAGCCTGTGCGCGCTTGTCGATATCGACGTCGGCGGAGTGCTGAGCCAGATTTTCAAACACCACGACGACTGGCTTGCCCTGCACAACGCGCTGGAACAACACGGAGGATACCTGCACGATTATCCGTTGCAGCTCTACGCTTCGAACAGAGTCCTCAGGGACTACCTCTTCACCTGCACCCCCATAAGTTATGAGGGCGAAAAGGGCGTCCTCTGCTGGCTTGTGGACATCACCAAGATGCGCGAAGCCGAGCAGGCGCTTGTGGCGGCAAAAGACGCCGCGGAAGAAGCGACCATGGCCAAAAGCGATTTCCTGGCCCGCATGAGTCATGAAATCCGCACGCCGATGAACGGCATCATCGGCATGGCCTACCTGGCCCTGCTGCAGGATCCGCCGCCCAAGCTGCGGGATTACCTCCATAAAATACAGATTTCCGCCACCGGCCTTTTGGGAATTATCAACGACATTCTGGATTTCTCAAAAATTGAAGCCGGCAAAATGAATGTCGAACG
>JAIRVN010000170.1 GCA_031253875.1 Deltaproteobacteria bacterium
ATGCTGGTGGGCGCGGATCCGGCGCGCCGCACCCCGCCTCCGGCCCACGCTTCCTTGCCCGGCGACCCTCAAGCGCCTCTGGTGCTTGTCCCCAAAGACCCCCTGGCCGCCGTCCTGAGCGATCCGTTAATGCAGGTTGAACCCAGGCGCTGACATGACGCTGCGGGCGACGACAGCCTATCTTCTGGCACGGACTGTGCATGAATATTGCCGAATTCTACTGTCCGGAAATTTTTTGCTGTTGTGCATCCTTGCCAGGAACCGGTATGCGCCGCGAACTCTGCCTCATCCACGCCAACTGCCAGGGAGATTCCCTGCATGGGCTGCTGGCCGCTACGCCGGCCTTCGCACGTTGCTTCGAAATCCGCAAGTACACAAACTACCTCAAAGAATCCATCCCGCAACAGGATTTTGACCGTTGCCGCGTCTTTCTATACCAGCATCTGGGTGAAAAATGGAACGATCTGGCTTCGGACGCCCTGCTGGCGCGTCTGCATCCCATTGCCTGCCGGATCAAAATTCCCAATCTGCTCTTCACGGGATACTGGCCGCTGTGGACAAACACGAGCACCATGAACTACGGAGATGCCCTGCTCGATCTTCTGGTATCCAGGGGGTATTCCGAGTCCGAAGTGTTGCATGTCTATCTGCGAGGCAGGCTTGCGGAAAAATATAATCTCGATGCCTTGCTGGACAGCAGCCTCTTACGTGAGCGTCAGAAGGAACAAGGCGCCGTCATCGGCCTGACGGACTTCATCGGGGAAAATTGGCGCGCGCAACAGCTGTTCCTCACCCCGAACCCTCCGGACACAATCCTGCGCCTCGCAGTAGCTGACGCCGTGCTGGCAAGCCTGGGACTGGGCCGGGTCCCTCTTGCGCTTCGCAGCAATTTCACCCCGGGCTACCCCGCTTTTGAACTCCCCCTCCATCCTCAGGTGGGCCTACATTTCGGTCTGCCCTTCGCCGGAGTCGATCGGCTCTACAGCATCTACGGCCGTCCCATGAGCTTTGCCCGTTACGCCGCCTGCTATGTTCACTGCTTACGCCGCCGGCTCGGCAACTTTGAGGCTTTTTTGCACATGGTGCCCGCTGCGTAATCTGCCTCCATCGCCCATATGCCGGTCCAGGGAGGAGGACAGATAAAACGTTCTCCGTCCGGCAGTGCCACGCTGAAGGCGTGCAGGAGCAGACCGCCCCTGCGCGGATGCGCGCCGTATTTCACATCTCCGCAGACGGGATGTCCCCGCGTGGAAAGCTGCGCCCGTATCTGGTGCGTACGCCCGGTGAGCAGATGGATGCAAAGCAGGCTGCGCCGCGCCTCCTTGCGCAGGCAGGCCACCTCGCACAAGGCTTCCCTGCCTTGGCCGCTCCGGACTTTCTCCAGGCCAGGCGCGCCTGCTTTTTCCAGCAAATCGCGCAGTGTGCACAGGCCGTCTTCCGTCCATGCGCCTTCCACCCAGGCCAGATAGGTTTTTTTCAGCGTGCGCAACGCAAAGGCATCGTGCAGGGCACGCAGGCGTTCATAGCTTGTCGCCGCCAGCAGCAGGCCGGAACTGTCCTTGTCCAGGCGGTGCGCAGGAGTGGGTTTGAACGGCAGATGCGCGAAATGCGCGGCAAGGCGACTTGCCACGCTGTCCGTGTGGCCGCTGCCGGGCTGCACGGGCAAGCCCGCGGGTTTGTTCACTACCAGCAGATCGGGCAGTTTTGCCACAATCTCAAGCAAGGGAGCCAGTGGCATCCGGCTGAACTCCCCGCCTGCCCCTTGTTCCAAAACTCCAGCCATGCGCAGGGCGAAAGGCGGCACGCGTATGTTGTCTCCTGCCGCCACACGGTCGAAGGCGCCGGCGCGCGCACCATTGCGCCGTACTTGCCCGGTGCGTATCCAGCGGTGGAACATATTCCGGGCAAGACCCAGCCTGCGCGCCAAAAATTGCAAGAGTTTCTGGCCTGCTTCCTCCGCGCGCACCGTCAGCATTATCACTACCGACAGCCTGCGCCGTCCAGCCGCGCCGGAGACTGCAAGCCGCCGGGGGGACCTTTCCTGTTGTTATAATGATGATCATAGTGGTGTTTGCAGACGCACCACCAGTTGGTGGCGCTGTTGCCCGCAAAGGCCTTGCAGTCGCACAGGGCGCATTGCCCAAGGCCGGAATAGGTCAGAGTCGCGCACAGCAGCAAGGCAAGCATCAGGCTGAACACGAAAAGAATTTTGCGTACGGGAAACATGCAAAAATGGTACATGACCGGAGCAAAAAGTAAAGCTTCATGTATTGCTTGCGCATCGAACCTCGTGTATTTCCATATCAGTTCTCGATTATGATACACTCCTTCCTATATGCGAAATCATCCAAAAGGCGCAGGCCGGGACCGGGCGTGTTGCCCGTCAGCACGCGCCTCATCTGAGAAACCACTGCTGGAGACATAAATGTCGTTGAATTACGCTGAAATGGAAAAAATTTTGATGGACGAGCTCAGGCTCTACCATCATCCCGTGGCGGTCACCTGGCTGTTTACAGACCAGGATGTGGAAGAATTCAAGAAAAAGCACACCTGCGTTGTTCCCGTCAAGCCCACCACGTTTTGCCAGTGGGAGATAGCGGCCCGTATGCAAAACAAGACGGTGCTGGCCTCAAAGGAGCAGCTCGGCTGTTCCAACGCGCAGGTAAGTTTCGGATTTAAGGAGAATGATGACAACGAGTTCAAAACGCAGCTCAAATACTGCAGGGATCTCGCCCAGGCCGAACGTTTTCAGAGATCCAAGCCGCGTCTGCCTTTGGGCGAGCTGAAGGCCGTGGGCGTCGGCCCTTTGGGCAAGGCCGCGCTGCCTCCGCATGTGGTGCATTTTTATTGCGACAACATGCAGTCTTACCATCTGGCGGTTGATTACATGGCCGCTACCGATACGCATCCTCTGCGGCCGCAGATCGCCATGAGTTCATCGGCGTGCGGCGGCTGCGTCTTCACTTGGCGGCAAAAAAGCTTCAACTGCGCTCCTTCGTGCTCCGGCGGCTATAATGCGGGCAAAACCGAACGCGGTGAGGTGAATGTCTTCATTCCCGGCGAGCATATCGAGGCTGTCGTCACGCGTCTTGTGCAGCGTATTGCTGCCTCCGGTTCCAGTTCCATCACCCGTCCGGGGGATCCCTTTCCGGGCGGCGATATCTGCAAAAACTGCCCACTTATCGTTTTCAAGGGCGACAAGGATGACGCCTGTGCAACATGCTGACAATACGACGAATGTTTCGCAGCAACCCGCTCGCTGGGTTTAGCCCGGGTTAGCGTTCAAAATACGTATAGCCCCGCAGTCCGTCCTCAAACGCGGACATGATCCGGTAGCGTTCGCTGGGACTGATCTTTCCGCTGCGCACGGCTTTTTCCGCGCGTTCGCGCAAATCTTCCAAGATGCGGCGCGGATCGTATTCCACATAGGTCAGAATATCGGCCACGGAGTCGCCGCGCAGTTCGCGCGCGAAATGGTAGCTGCCGTCTTCCTCCACGCTGATGGAGACCACGTTGGTATC
>JAIRVN010000187.1 GCA_031253875.1 Deltaproteobacteria bacterium
GGTTGATCTCTTCCGGCCAGGGCGCGTATTTGTCGGCGGTGCGCAAGCCTGCCTCCACATGGCCGACCTTGATTTTGGCATAGTAGGCGGCAAGGCTCGCGGCAAAGCTGCTTGTCGTATCGCCGTGCACAAGAATCAAATCCGGTTTCCAATGCTCATAAACATCATGCATGCCGCGGAGAACGCCGCACGTGACGTCGTGCAGCGCCTGCCCGGCTTGCATCAGATCAAGGTCGAAATCAGGACAGATGTCGAAAAGCTCCAACACTTGATCCAGCATGTGCCGATGCTGCGCGGTAACGCATACTTTGGCGTCGAACGCATCGTCCCCGGCCAGGCTCGTGACCACAGGGGCCATTTTTATGGCCTCGGGGCGGGTGCCGAATACGCTGAGAACTTTCATAGTCAGTCCACGTGATCCAGCACAACGGCTTCCAAGAGTTTCACAATGCCGATAATCAGTAAAAATATACACAGGGTGGTCGCAATGCCATATATGCGCCTTGGTTCAAGAGGGTATTCCGGCAATATGGGGGCTTGCAGCACGGAAACCAATTTTATCGTGCGCGAGGCGTCCATTCTGCCTTTTTCCAGGGCCACGAGCGCTGTTTTGTACACGTCTTTTTTGAAATCCACTTCCAGCCGCAGGCGCTGCTCTTCCGCAACCAGCGAGTTGAGGGGGTTGCCGGCGGTGGAAGCCAGTTTGGCGCGTTCCAGGGTAATCTGCCGCTCCACTGCGGCCAGGGCCTGCCTGAGCATGACGATATTGGAATGGTCTCGCGTGAGCGTGCGCGGCAAGGCTTCCATCTGTGTCTGTATTTGTGTGCGCTGGCCCTCCAGCGTGGCGATGATGGCGATTATGCTCTCCACGGTGGCTTGGGGAGAGGCCAGACCCTTTTGATTCTGGAAATCCAGCAAGATCTGGCTTGCCTGTAAAACCATATCGTACGCCGCTTGCACCTGCGTATCCAAAAAGGCCACTTGCGCTCTGGCCAGCGAGTGGCTGAGTTCGTTCATGTAGCGTTCGCCTTCTGCAACCAGCATGCCGGCGATCTTCCTGGCCGTTTGAGGGTCATAGGCCTCGGCCCGGATGCGGAGTACTCCGGAAAATTCGTCAAAGTCCGCATGGGTCCGGGAGAGGTAGTGACGGTGAAACCATTCCACGGAAGCGTCCCGGAACCACATGCGCGAAGCGATGTCGCGACGCGTATCGCTGTAATGCGCCCGCAAATCAAGCGCGGCGTCCAGTTTTTGCAACATGTCCACGGACAGGAGATGCTCACGCAAAAGCAGTTGATCCGGACGGTTGGGACCTCCTCCTGCTCCCCCAAGAAAGGCGCTGATATCAAATGCCGGCCCGCCTATTTTGTCCGTGTGCTGGGTCAGGACAACCGCCTCCGAAACATAGCGGTCCGAGGCGAAGAGCCAATAACACATAGTCAGCAAGGCGCTGGCGACAAGGGTTCTCCGCAGCCACCGGAAGGCCAGACGGACGCGCGGCGCCCCGTTGCCGAACTTGCCGGATTCCGGCAAAGACGCGTTGCGCGTCGCGCCTGTTTTGCCGACTGTCATCATCATGCCGTACTCGCTTTATATGCGCGCAATGCGTCGTCAATCTCGTCAAACCACAGCGCTCTGCCTCCGGTCAGCCAGATGCCGGATTGGCAGAAGGTCTTCAAGGAGGCCTCGTCATGGCTCGTCATGATGATGCTGGAGCGCCACGCCAGCTTTCTGAAGGCGTCCGAGGCTTTTTTTCTGAAAGAAGCATCTCCGGCGCTGGTGACCTCGTCGGAAATGTAGACCTCAAAGTCAAAGGCAAAGGAGAGGGCGAATTGCAGGCGGGAGCGCATGCCGGAGGAATAGGTCTGCACCGGCCGCTCGAAGGCCGCCCCCAGTTCGGCGAAATCTTGTATGCGTTCGAGGCGCTCAGGCAAATCGTCATGATGTCCGTGGATGCGGCAGATGAACTTGGCGTTCTGCCGCCCGGTGAGCGTGCCCTCCAGTCCGCCGTTGCCCATAGGCCAGGATACGCGGCAGCGTCTTTCAATCCGGCCCTTGGTGGGATAG
Organism: Deltaproteobacteria bacterium; assembly: GCA_031253875.1. Classification (GTDB taxonomy): domain Bacteria; phylum Desulfobacterota; class Desulfovibrionia; order Desulfovibrionales; family Desulfovibrionaceae; genus WRKB01. The sequence goes on from JAIRVN010000187.1 coordinate 2,068, forward strand.
TCCGCGCCCCCGATAATGCGCAGCAGGGTTGATTTGCCCGCGCCGTTGGCCCCTATCAGCCCCACGCTCCGCCGGGTCGGAATGCGCAGGTTTACGCCCCGCAGCACCCAGTCGCCCGCGCCCTGCCGGGTCGTATAGCGTTTATGCACGTCTTCCACCACAATCATTGCATGACCAGCCTTGTTTCATAAACCCGGTACAAGGCCAGTCCCAGGCAAACGCTGCACAAGGCCCACAGGCACAGATACTCAAGGCTCACCCCCGGCACGACGTGGTATGTGGCGAAAAAGCTCGCTCGCGCGCTTTCAAGTCCGTGAGCGAGGGGATTGACCAGCAGCCAGTCCCGGTAGGGCAAAGGAATGGAAGAGAGGGGGATGATCGTCCCGGAAATCAGATACAGGGGCATCATGAGAATTTCCAAAATATGCGTTGTTTCCGGCGCCAGCCGCATGATTACGGAAGCCGTCATGCCGTAGCCCAGACCAAAGAGCCACAGTCCACCCGCAGACGCAATCAGCAGCAGCGGATCATGCGGCAGCGGGTCACGCCCGGTGAAGGCCGCGATTATGAAAATGAACAGGGAAATAAAGACCATTAAAAAAGCCTCCAGACCGGCCCGCACAAAGGCCGCGTCAAAGGGCCGCACCTGGCGGAAGGCGAAAAAGGGCTTGTTGCAGTCAATGGCGTGCATGGCCTGAATGGCGGTGCGCCGGAACAGAAAAAAAGCCAGCATGCCGATAGCGATCCACAACGCAAGATCGGCGCCGTCCATGTTTCCTCTGCGCATGGCCACCCATAGCAAGGACATGAAGCCGATGTGCGCAGCCGGTTCCACCACCAGCCAGGCCCATGCGGCCCGCACTCCGAAAAGCCTGACCAGGGCCTCCTGTAAAAAAATCGCCTGCCAGACCCGCAGGGTGGTGGAAAAGGGATTTGCCATGGAAGGTCGCTATCGTTTGTTGAGGTACTGCATGTACTGCAAGTAGTATATCGACTGTATGGTGCTCGTCGCGGGCGCCATAGCCAGGCCGAGCATCCTCAGGAATTTTTCGAATTCAACGGCCGAGGCATGCGCCACATAGATCACATCACGATCTTTGACGGGAAAATTTTGGGTCACAAACAGCGAAGTCGGGTCGTTCATGTTTACCTGGTATACCACCGGCGTTGTGCCGTCCGCCGCCGGCGTCAGCGCCTTATCGGTTTCAACCAGACGCGCGTCTTCAAAGCGGAACAGGAACAGTCCGCGCGCGTCGGCGCGCATGTCGTCAAGTCCGCCGGAACGCGCCAGGGCCTGGGCCAGCGAGATGCCCTGCGCCTCAAAGGGGACTTCCTGGGTTCTGCCCGCGGCGCCGAACACGGTGAAACTTTTGGGTTGAAACAGGGCCGTCACCACATCGCCGGGCATGAGGGCAATGTTTTGTTTCGGATCGCGGATAACGGCGTCCAGGGGCATGGTGGCAATGACGGACTTGCGCGAAAGCTGCACCGACATGCGGGAGACGGGCTGCTTCACCCCGCCTGCCTGGGCGATGGCGTCCAGAAGCCGCTCCCCTTTGGGGGTAAGAGGAAATTGCGCGCTTTGCGTCGTGTCGCCGATGACGGTCACATTCGTGGTATTGCCTCGGGCTACGCGCACAATGATCTGCGGGTTATTGGCCTGCCCTTGCAGCCGTTTTGTTATGTCGGCCTCAATGGCGCGTATGGATTTTCCGGCCACGAAAATGCGGCCCGCAAAGGGTACGCTTATGTTGCCGTCTTCCATAACCATCTGGGCCGGCAGGGTCTCGGCGCGCGTGGTTTTTATTCCTGCGGTCACAACATCAACGGCAATGCTGCCGAAGAGCATGGCGGGGGGCGCTTCCCAGACGGATACCTCGATGACGTCGCCCGGCCCTATGAGATACTCCGTGGGCCTGGAAGCGCCGAATATGTCCGAGAAGCGATCGTTTTTATAGCCGGCCATCAATTTTCTGGTAAGCGCATCGTCAACGTTCACGAGGGTTATGCCTTCCAGGTTTGTGGAGCTGACCGCGTGCTGCACCTGGGAGTAGCTCGGCCCGGAGGAAGGCAAAGCGCAGCCGGAAAGCGCCGCGACCAAAAGGCACAGTCCGGCCAAAAGACAAAAACGATGCAAAACGCTGTTCCGGATCATCTGCACTATCCTTCAACGCGCCAGTTGTATAAGGGCGCCGCAGGCATCCCGAATGCTCTGTTCACTGTGTTCGCTTGAAAAAAAGAAACGCAGACGCGCGG
>JAIRVN010000209.1 GCA_031253875.1 Deltaproteobacteria bacterium
CGATAGACCCCAACTCCATGAGAAAGAATGAGGAGAGAAGAACATATGCGTAACATGCTTGCGGTTTTCATATTGTCACTGTTTGTTTGCGGCTGTGGTTCCAAGAGCACGCTCTTACGTCACCCTGAAACAGATACTGCTATCGAGTGCAAGGGAGATGCCTGGGATACTGCACGCCATGACGTATGCGTGCAGGGCTACGAGCAAGCCGGCTATGTGCGCATCGTCTCGTTTTGAGCACCCGCTGCGCGCCGGCGTCCGGGCAACTATACGCCGCGCCCTGTTCGCCCTCGTGCTCTGTCTTGCTCTCGCCGTTCCTGCCATCTCCGCGCAAGACGCCGACTACGAGGTCGTCTTTTCCCCGCGCGGCAACAGCCTGGAACTTGTGCTCAAAACTATCAGCAGCGCCCGGAAATCCATCCGTGTCGCAGCCTATTCTTTCACCTCCAGGCCGGTCGCCGAGGCTCTGGCAGAGGCTTACAAGCGCGGTGTGGATGTAAAGCTTGTTGCGGATCGTGCCGGCAACTCAGATCGCAATACAGTCGTGGCCTTCCTCGTCGGCCAGGGCGTTCCCGTGCGATTGTACGGCGACTACGCAAGCATGCACCACAAGTTTATGGTGATAGACGGCATGCATCTGCAAACGGGCAGCTACAACTACAGCGTCGCAGCAGGGAACAAAAACGCCGACAATGTCCTTGTGCTCCACGATATGCCGATGATGGTCGAGCAGTATACGGCGGAGTGGGAAAGGATCTGGGACGAGAGCTTGGACGTGAAGGCGCAGTATTGAGACTCCGGCAGAGGCGGAAAAGCTCTAGCTGCCAAGCCAGGGGCAGAAGGCCAGCGCCTCCGGGCTGAACGCCTTTCCGCGCGCGCCGGCATGCAACACGAGCGGCGTTTCAATGGTCACATCGGGCCGGGCGTTTTTGCGAGCTTCCACCAGCACGAGACAGGCTTTCGCGCCCGGACGGGGATGCACGCAGCGCAGGCGGCGCGGCCCCAACCGCGCGGATCGCAGCGCGACAAAGAGCTCGCCCAGCCGCGCAGGCAAAAACACGCAGGCAAAACGTCCGTGGTGGCGCAGCAGCAAGCCGGCGGCGCGAGTAAAGTCCTCAAGCGCGCCCTGCGGCGCTTCCAGGGCTCTTTGGCGGATGGGAGAAGCGATCCGGCGTCCCGTGCCGGCAACGCGGTAAGGTGGATTCGCGGTGACCAGTTCGCAGCTTCCGTAATCCAGGCCGGCAGCCTTGTCGGCCATGTCACCCAATACGAAGGCTAGGCGCTCCCCAAGACCGAGCGCCTGGGCATTGGCGCGCGCCGCGTCGATTAACGCGGCTTCCGTATCCACTCCCGTACACACAAGCTCTGGAAAACGCAACGCCAGGCCGAAGGCCACCACCCCGCAGCCCGTGCCCAGATCCGCTGCGCGCCGGGCTGCTTCCCCCGAGGCGAAAGCGGCCAGCAGCAATGCATCCGCGCTGAAACGGAACGAAGCTTGCGGCTGGACGAGGCCGCGGGGAAAATGCGGCAGGCTGATGGCTATACCACCTTGTTCAGGGCGAATTCGATAATTCCTTCCGCCCCGGCGGAGCGCAGTCTGGGAATCAGGTCGCGCACCAAGTTGGCGTTGACCACGGTTTCCACGGAAACCCAGCTCGCGTCGCGCAGGGAAGCGACCGTGGGAGAGGTGAGGGCCGGAAGCATGGCAAGAACCGCGTCAAGCCCGACCGACGGCGCGTTCATCTTCAGGCAGACCAAAGATTCGGCACGCAAGGCGCCCTGCAGCAGCAGATCGATCTGTTCGATCTTCCGGCGTTTGGCCGGATCCTGCCAGGCGATCGTGTTGGCGATCAGCACAGTGTTGGTGATCATGACGTCGCAGAGAATGCGCAGGCCGTGGGCGCGAATAGTGGTGCCGGTTTCGGTCACTTCCACAATGCCGTCGACAAGGCCCTCGACCACCTTGGCTTCCGTGGCGCCCCAGGAATAGCTGACCTTGACCTCAATGCCGCGTTCCTCGAAAAAGCGGCGGGTCACGCCCTGCAATTCCGTGGCGATATGCCTGCCCGCGAGATCTTCGGGCCGCTGGTAGGGCGAATCGCCCGCCACGGCAAGCACCCAGCGCGCCGGCCGGTTGGAGGATTTGGAATACACGAGGTCGGAAACCACATGCACGTCGGCCTCGGTTTCCAGAACCCAATCGCGACCGGTCAGACCCACGTCCATGATGCCGTCATGCACATATCGACCCATTTCCTGCGCCCGGCAGAGAGAAACGGAAATTTCGGGATCGTTGATGTCCGGGAAATAATTGCGGTGGTGCTTGCGGATTTTCCAGCCGGCGCGCTCAAAAAGGCTGAGCGTGGCTTCTTCAAGCGAACCTTTGGGCACACCGAGCTTGATGACATGACTCATGCGGAATTCTCCTTGGGGTCAAAAACTCTGGGACAACAGACGGCAACGCCCCCGTCCGCAAGTTCACGGTAAAAACAGGAACGGAACCCTTCGTGGCAGGCCGCGCCGCCCACCTGTTCGATAAGCAGCACCAACGCATCGCTGTCGCAATCGATGCGGATGCTCCGGATTTTCTGTACGTGTCCGGACGTGCCGCCCTTGTGCCAGAGCGTGCTGCGGCTGCGGCTGTAATAGTGTGCTTCGCCCGTTTCCAGGGTGCGTTCCCAGGCTGCCTGATTCATCCAGGCGAGCATAAGCACTTCACGGGTGCCGGCGTCCTGGGCGACGGCGGCCACAAGACCCCCGCCCTTGGCAAAATCCGGCCTGATGTCGGTGGCCAGAGGAAAGTTCATGATCTGCACTCCATGCTGTTTTACTGTGCGCGGACAGATGCGCGCGCCGCATACAACGCGATTTCTACGGGAAAAGCAAGTGCGGATCCAGGGTAATGCATGAAAGACAGCCTGGATTCCCGCCTCCGCGGGAATGACGAGTATTTACGCTACACTTGCGGCACAAATTCCCGCATCCCAGAACATCACCCCCGTGTTCATGCACGTCACCCCCGTGCCGGCGGGGGCCAGGCCTTTGATTCTTTCTTCGTCATGACAGTGCAAGAACCTGCCCTGTTTTTGCGTCATATATGCATTGCGGAGATGACGCTCAGTATGCTAGCAGGACAGATTGTATGCCGTTTCTCGCCGATAGGGAACCGATTATTGCCTGCCCGGAGCATGAATTGTCAGGAAGACGCATGTCATTTCACAATACGCCGCAAACAAATGCCGAGGCTCCCGCCACGCCTGAAGCGTCCGTATCCGAACCGGCGGACGCCCCCCGGCCCGTCAGCCTGGAAGAACTGCCCGCCCCGTTGCGCGCGGCCTGCGCCAACGCCGGGTGGACGCGGCTCATGCCTGTGCAGGCCCATGCCTTGCCCTATCTGCTGGCCGGACGCGACCTGATGGTGCAATCGCGCACCGGCAGCGGCAAAACAGGCGCCTATCTGCTGCCGCTGCTCGACAGGATCAACGCAGCGCAGCGCGCCGTGCAGGCACTGGTGCTGGCGCCCACCCGCGAACTGGCCCTGCAGGTGGAGCATGAAGCCAATACGCTGGCCGCCGGGTCCGCGCTTTCAGCGGTCGCCGTTTACGGCGGCGTCGGCTACGGCAGACAGATGGATGCTCTGCGCCAGGGCGTGCAACTTGTGGTGGGCACGCCGGGGCGCGTGCTGGATCATCTGCTGCGGCGCACCATGTCGCTGGACGCACTGCGCGCGCTGGTGCTGGACGAGGCAGACCGCATGCTTTCCATCGGCTTTTATCCAGACATGAAGGAAGTGCAGCGTCATCTGCCCAAACGCCGCGTGCTCACCAGCTTCTTTTCCGCCACCTATCCACCGCACGTATTGAAGCTGGCGCACGAATTTTTGCGCGAACCCGCCATGCTTTCGCTGTCGCACGCCCAGGTGCATGTGGCGGAAAGCGAACATATCCTGTGCGAATGCCGCCCCATGGACAAGGACAGGGCCCTGGTGCGTCTGCTGGAGACGGAAAACCCGG
>JAIRVN010000225.1 GCA_031253875.1 Deltaproteobacteria bacterium
TATTTCGCGCCGCCTTCCTCGACCCCTTCCAGGCTCCGGTGGCCGCCAACTTCGCCATGAAGACCTTCAACGCCAAAACCGCCGCGGTGCTCTTTGAAATTTCCAACGACTATTCCAAAGGTCTTGCCGACTATTTCAAGCTGACCTGGGAAAAGATCAACGGCCCCGGTTCCGTCGTGGCGTTCGAATCCCACGGTCCCAAGGATCAGGATTTTTCGGCCCAGTTGACCAAGATCAATGCCGCCAAGCCCGGTTTCATCTTTCTGCCTGAAAACTACAATTTCGTCGCCTTGATCGTCAAACAGGCCCGCGACCTTGGCTACAAGGGACCCTTCATGGGATCGGACTCTTGGGGTTCGGCCGAGCTGATGACTCTGTGCGGCAATGACTGCAAAGGCCTGTATTTCAGCACCCACTATGCCGCCGCCGGCGCCAGGGGCGCCACCAGGGCTTTTATCGACAAGTATCAGGCCAAATACGGCTATGTGCCTGACGATGTGGCTGCGCTGACCTGGGATGCGCTCGGCATTGTGCTGCAAGCCATCAAGAACGGCGGCAAGGTCGAAAGCGACATTCGTGCAATGCGTACGCTCATCAGGGACAATATGGCCAGGATGGAATCTTTTGACGGCATCACCGGCGCGATGAGTTTCGACAAAGAAGGCGACCCCATCAAGTGTGCCGTGGTCGTGAAGATTGACGACAAGGGCGCATTCACCTTCGCGGAATCCGTGTGTCCGAAGTAGAAACACAGCGCGACAGCACATGGAACTTATCATCCAGCACCTTGTGAATGCGTTGCAGTGGGGGAGTTTTTACGCCCTCATCGCCTTGGGGTATACTTTGGTGTACGGGGTTCTGGCGCTGATCAATTTCGCGCATGGCGACATCTTTATGGTGGGAGCCTATATCGCATTTTTTGTGTCCACGATGCTGCTGGGAGCCGCCGGCTTCGGTCTGAGCAGTTTCCAGGCGCTGGTTCTTACCATACCTCTGACCATGATCTTGACCTCCTGCGTGGGGGTCACGCTGGAACGCATCGCCTACCGGCCTTTACGGCGTAAGGGCGCGCATCGCCTCTATGTGGTGATCACCGCCCTCATGTGCGGGCTGGTGCTGGAAAACGGCAATCTGGCTCTTCTGGGCGCCAGCCGCCGCACTCTGCCGGAGATGCTGGACAAGGTGGTGTACAATATCGGCGGCATTGCGGTGACCAATCTGAAAATCGGGGTTATTTTCACGGCGCTGCTGGTATTTGTCGTGTTGCAGCATATTGTGACGCGCACGCGGATGGGCATGGCCATGCGTGCGGTCTCCTGGGACAAGTTTGCCTTGCCGCTTATGGGAGTAGCCCTGGATCGCGTCATCGTCTTCACCTTTATGATGGGTTCGGGCATCGCCGGTTTGGGCGGCGTGCTCTTTGCCATGTCGTATCCGGTGCTTGACCCCTACATGGGCGTCATGGTCGGCTGGAAGGCCTTCATCGCGGCGGTTGTCGGGGGTATCGGGGATATCCGCGGAGCCTTTGTGGGCGGCTTTCTGCTGGCGTTCGTGGAAATCATGGTGACGGCCTTTTTGCCGTCGACCTTTCGCGATCTTTTTGCCTTTGCCATTTTGCTGCTGATCCTGTGGCAACGACCGACAGGTCTGTTCGGCGTGTCGCAGACAACGAAGATTTAGCCGGGAATGCATACAGCCGTGCAACGCTATACGCTGAATATTCTTCTCGCCCTGGTCTGCTTGGGCCTTGTGCTGGCGGCGTATTGGGATCTGCTGGACAGCTATGTGCTGACGGTGCTCATGTTCATGGGCATCAACATTATTTTTGCCGCCAGTCTGAACCTGGTCAACGGATATATGGGGGAATTTTCCTGCGGGCATGGGGGGTTCATGTGCGTGGGCGCGTATGTGGGCTCCGTGTTGTCGGTCATCTGCTTCAGTTCCAACAAGATTCTCGGGGCGGCCTTGCTGCCGTCGACGCTTGCGCCCTGGATATTTCCGCTGATCCTTCTGGCGTCCGGCTTTTCAGCGGCTCTTTTCGGACTGCTTGTGGCTCTGCCGTCCTTCCGCACACGGGGCGACTATCTGGCTATCATCACTATCGCCGCGAACTATATCATTATTTCTTTGGTGGAAAATATCGATATCATCGGCGGTCCGCGCGGGCTTTCGGGCATGAAACGGACTATGAACGCTATGCGCGATGTGGCGGACATTCCCTGGATGCTCATCTGGGTCATGATTGGAACCCTTGTATCTCTGACGCTGCTGCGGCGGCTGGTCAGCTCCACCTATGGCAAGGGCATTCGCGCCATCTGCCAGAATGAGGTAGCCGCCGAAATCATGGGCGTGAACACCGACAGGGTGAAGATCGTGGCCTTCATGCTGTCTTCGGCGCTGGCCGGCGTGGCCGGGGCGCTGTATGCCCACGTTTTCGGGTATGTGAACGCTCAGGCTTTCAATATCCTCAAGTCTACCGAAGGCATGGTCATGGTGTATCTGGGCGGCATGGGCTCGCTTTCCGGTTCGGTGATTGCGGCCATGGTCTTCACGCTGCTGGTGGAAGGCCTGCGCTTCGGCATTCCCGCGCTGGACAGCCTGTTGCACGCCGCACACGTGTTGCCCGCCGATGTTGTTTTGAGCCAGATATGGAAGTGGGTGTTCATTCCCCTGCTGCTCATTCTCCTCATGCAGTTCCGGCCGGAGGGCATCATGGGCAACCGGGAACTTTGGGATCTTTTCCCGCGCCTCAAACGTTGGATACGCTTCAGGTGATGCCGTGGCGCTTCTGGCAGTACACAACCTCACCCAGCGTTTCGGCGGCCTGCAAGCCTTGACGGACTTCAACATCAGCATTGCGGATCGGGAGTTTGTCGGCCTTATCGGCCCCAACGGCGCGGGCAAGACAACGGTGTTCAATCTGGTATCCGGTTTTTACGAGCCCACGGAAGGGTCCATCACCTTCGACGGTGTACCCACGCGCGGCCTCAAACCCCATAGCGTCACCGCACTGGGGATCGCGCGCACCTTCCAGAATATCCGCCTGTGGAACAATATGAGCGTGCTGGACAATATACGGCTGGCGCGGCACCATTGGCTCGGCTATTCGCTGTGGGACGCCTTGCTCCGCACCAGACGCTTCGGCGATGCCGAGGCCGGCGTGGACAAGACAAGCTGGGAAATGCTCGAATTGATGGAACTCGAAGCCTACGCGGGCGAATTCCCCAAAAACCTGCCCTACGGTCTGCAACGCCGGGTGGAGCTGGCCCGGGCTCTGTCCGTCAAGCCCAGGCTCCTGCTGCTTGACGAGCCTGCGGCGGGTCTGAATTCGGCGGATGTTGACGGTCTTATCCGCGTGGTGGACTGGATATACAGCGAATTCGGCATCAGCATCTGGATGATCGAACACCAGATGAAGGTGGTTATGGCCTTGTGCGAGCGTATTGTTGTTTTGAATTTCGGCCGGATTATCGCAGAAGGCAGTCCAGGACAGATTCAGGCCGACCCTGGCGTGATCGGGGCATATTTGGGAGACGGCATGTTGTGATGCTGCGCGTTGAGAATATTTTCGCCGCCTACGGCAGGGTTGAAGCTCTGCATGGCGTTTCCTTCCATGTGAACGAGGGGGAGATTGTCACGCTTATCGGCGCGAACGGCGCGGGAAAATCCACTCTGCTGAAGTCCATCATGCGTCTG